>WGCB01000145.1 GCA_015494005.1 Caldilineaceae bacterium | reverse complement strand
GGGTAGGGGAGCTGGGGCGTGAGCAGGAGGATCTTCATGGGAGGGGCGGCCGATGGCTGGGCGGGCCAGTCCAACCAGGCCAGTCCGGCCAGGCTAGTCCGACCAAGAAGTGGCCTTGGAGGTGGGGACGTTGCGGGGCTCCACCACTCGGCGGTAGACGTCCAGGGTTTCGGCTGCAGCCCGTTTCCAGTTGAAGATGCTGGCCCGGCGCAGCCCTTTCTGCCGCAGCTCTGCGTGGAGGTCATCGTCCGTGAGCAGCCGGTGGATGGCCACCGCGATCTCCTCCCAGTTGTAGGGATCCACCAGCAGAGCCGCGTCCCCCACCACCTCGGGCAGGCTGCTAGTGTTGCTGACCACCGTGGGCGTGCCACAGGCCATGGCCTCCAGGGGGGGCAGCCCGAAGCCCTCGTAGAAGGCCGGGTGGACGTGGCAGCGGGCCCCCACGTAGAGCCGGCGCAGGTCCTGATCCGGCACCCGCCCCACGAAGAAGGTGCTGTCCTGGAGGCCCAGCTCCTCCACCGTTTCGAAGATTTCTTCGTATAGCCATCCGGGCTTCCCGGCCAGGACCAGCCCCACTTCCTTGAGGCCATAGCCCTCCCGCAGGTGGCGGAAGGCTCGCAGCAGGCCGTCGATGTTCTTGCGGGGCTCGATGGTGCTGACGAAGAGGATGTACTGCTCTGGGATGCCGAAGTCCTGGGCCACGGCCTGGCGGGTGCTCTCCACGGGCAGGGGGGTGTAGAGGGGGGCCGCCGCCTCGTAGATGACGCTGATCTTCTCCTCGGGGACGCCCAGCTGGCCCACCACGTCGTTCTTGGTGCTCTGGCTGGGCACGATGATGTGGTGGGCATGGCGCACGGCCCGGTCGATCTGGCCGTAGTAGGCCGCCGAGTCCTTGGTGAGGAAGTGGGGCCAGCGCAGGAAGCCCAGGTCATGGACCGTGATCACCGAGGGCACGGGCGAGAAGAGGGGCGGGATGAAATCCGGGCTGTGGAGCAGGTCCACGGGATGGAACAGGAGCTCCCCGGCCAGGAGAAACTGCTCGATGCGGTGGTGGGTGGGGGTGTAGAGGGTCACACGCTGGAAGTTGTCGGCGTGGACCAGGGGTTTCAGATGTTTGCGGTGCTGGAAAATGACGTACTCGTTTTCCTGATCGAGCCGGGCCATTTCTACCAGCAAATTTTTCGTGTATCGGGTGATTCCCGCGGGTTGGTGATGGGTTAGGCGGGCATCGATACCAATTCGCATGATAGCGGTCTCATGGCGCTAGGGGTATCTGTGGCAGAGCAGAGCAATCGATTTTGGGCGTGCCGATCGGCACGGGAAGGCCGGAAAGAGCGCTGGATACCTCGCAACACTCGGGCAAAACTCAGGAGAGACTCCCAAACTCGGTTCGGTCCGCGCGGAGAACTGGCGAAGTTCTTCGGTTTGGGCTGTGGCTGCGGCTGGGCTTTCGACGGTTTTGCAGGCGTTCTGGCTGGCGGCACAACCGGACTTTGCACGGCGATGGAAGCAGTCGGCACCGGCAGATGAGGTGGCAAAGTTCGCGGGCCTGAATTGTAGCAGTCCCATCCGGATGCGGTCAAATGGGCCGGGCTGTGAATCCCAGGATGGCCCAGGCGCGTCCTGGCTGCTGACCTGTTTTGGCTGGCCCGGTTTGAATGGTATAATTTCAGCCAGTTTGCGGAGAGAAGATCCCGGAGAACGTCTGCGGGAAACGGGCGGCCAGCACGCTGCCGAGCAGAACAAGGTGAGCCATGGACATTGCACAACTTGCCCAGATGATCAACTGGCTGGACGAGGAACATCGCCGGGATCGGGCCGAGATCGCCCGGCTCCAGCAGCAGATCGAAACCCAGGCCGCGGAGATCGTGGAGCAGACCCGGCGCATCCAGGATCTGGAAGGGCGTCTGGCCAGCACCCAGGCCCAGTTGACCCGCTTCACCCAGCTGGAGCAATCCATCCAGTCCATGAAGCAGGAGATCGCCCTCATGCTGGAGCAGGAGGAGGAAGCTCGCTCCCAGGCCGTGCGGGAGATCGAGCGGGCTCGCCTGGGGGATCGGGAGGCCCTGACCCGGGAGATCGCCGAGGTGCGGCGAGAGCTGCCCCGCATCAGCCGAGTGGAGGAGGCCCTGGAGGTCCGCCAGACCGAGGACGAACGCCTGGGCGAGCTGATCATGGGGCTGCGCAACCAGGTGGCCCTCCTCTCCAAGGAGATCGAGGAGCGCACCCGCCAGATCCCCTTCCTGGCCGAGCAGCGGACCAGCGACACCCGGCGCATCGCCCAGCTCCAGCAGGAGACCGTGGAGCTCTTCAAGCGCACCGAGGCCTTCACCGGCCGCATGACCGTGCTGGAGGAGAACGCCCGCAAGGCCCTCATCGAGGTGGAGAAGCTGCGCCCCATCCCGGCCCAGCTACGGGAGGAGCAGCAGACCTTCATGGAGCGCATTCGGGTGGAGACGGTGGACCGCATGGCCGTCCTCAACCGCTGGCAGGAGGTCATCGACGAGCACAAATCCCTGGTGGCCAAGATGCAGGAGAAGATCCAGGTCTTCGCCAAGGACATCGAGGAGGGCCGCCGAGCTGTCCAGACCATCCGGGAGTTCCAGGAGAGCATCCGCCGGGACCAGGCCCAGGTGGAGGAGGTGCAACGCCTGGCCGAGGAGCGCCTGCGCCGGGAGATGGACGAGTTCCGAGAGGAGTACGAGAAGCGCCGGCGCAAGGAGGAGCTGCGCCAGGAGCATCTCTGGAAGGAGCAGGAGAAGTACAACAAGGAGCTGCTGGAGCACTTCCCCCCCATCCTCCACGACCTGAAGGTCCACGAGGAGCTTCTGCGCCACCTCTGGAAGCTCCAGGAAGTCTACGGCACCCGGCACCTCAACGCGGCCCAGGCCTGGCTGGACAGCCTGCAGGAGGCCCTGAAAGCCCGGGACCAGGAGCTCAAGATCATTGAGGACGAGTGGCAGAAGCAGCGGCGCAACGCGGAGCTCTACGCCTCCCAGGCCAACACCCGCCGCACCGCCGGCATCGTCTCCGGTGAGCCGCCCAACTCCCGCTAGGCCGGGCATCCACCCAACATTCACCCCAAAACCATGCGCGTAATCGCCACCGCCGGCCACGTGGACCACGGGAAGTCTGCCCTGGTCCAGGCCTTGAGCGGGATCAATCCCGACCGGCTCAAGGAGGAGCAGGCCCGGGGCATGACCATCGATCTGGGCTTCGCCTGGATCGATCTCCCCGCGCCCTCGGACCAGGACCCCACGGCCCAGGAGAGCGTGGGCATCGTGGATGTGCCCGGCCACATCGATTTCATCAAGAACATGCTGGCCGGGGTGGGCAGCGTGGACGCCGCCCTGCTGGTGGTGGCCGCGGACGAGGGCGTCATGCCCCAGACCCGGGAGCACCTGGCCATCCTGGACCTGCTGGCCGTGCCCACGGGGGTGGTGGCCCTGACCAAGATCGACCTCATCGACGACCCGGAGTGGCTGGAACTGGTGGAG
>WGCB01000144.1 GCA_015494005.1 Caldilineaceae bacterium | reverse complement strand
GGGGCACTTTGGCGAAGACCAGCACCAGCAGCACCACCGTCAGCACCTCGATGAGCAGCTGGGTGAGGGCCAGGTCCGGCGCACTGAAGAAGACGTAGAAGATGGTGACGGTGATGCCCACCACGCCCAGGCTGATGATGGCGCCCAGGCGAGTGGGGGCCCGGGCGACCGCAATGGCAGCCACCACGGCCAGCAAGGAGAGGAGCATCTCCGGCAGGTAGAAGAGGGGCGAGAAGCTGGCGCCGGTCCCCGAGCCGGTGAGATCCGGCAGGAGGACGCGCAGGTCCACGTGGGCCACCGCGAAGAGCAGGGCCCCCAGCCCGGCCAGCAGCGTGACACCCGCCTGGGTGGCCAGGGTCCGCTCCTGGAGGATGAACTCCACCCATCCGGCCAGCTGCTCCAGGCCATCCAGGGTGGCCTGGAAGAGGTTGGCCCCCTTCAGGGCATCCGGGTAGAGGGCCAGGAGACGCCGCACCCAGCTCCGCAGCAGGAAGACGAGGATCCCTCCGGCGATGGCCACCAGGCTCAGGATGAAGACCGGGGTGAAGCCCTGCCAGAGGGCCAGGTGCACGGGCGTGGGCTCCTGGAGGATGGACTCGGCCCCAGGGCGGACCAGTGCGTCCACGGCCTGGGGGAACCAGGGGGCCAGGCTGCCCAGCAGGACCAGGACCAGGGGCGCGAGGAAGAAGGAGACGCTGGGCCGGTGGTGGACGTGGGCCTGCTCCACTGCGACCGCCTCTCGCCGCAGGAAGGCCTCCCAGAGCAGGGTGAAGCTGTAGGCCACGAAGAGGGCTCCGACCGTCACCGCCCCGGCCAGGAGGACCAGGCCCAGCGCGGGTTGGTGCTCCTGGAAATCGTGCAGAGCCTCCAGGAAGCCTTCCTTGGCCAGGAAGCCCAGGAGGGGCGGCAGCCCGGCCATGGAGAGCCCAGCCAGGATGGCCGTGGCGGAGGTCCAGGGCAGCTCCTTCCAGAGCCCAGCCAGCCGGCGGATGTCCCGGGTGCCGGTGGCGTGCTCCACGATGCCGGCCACCAGGAAGAGGGGCCCCTTGTAGAGGGCGTGGGCCAGGATGCCCACCATCACCGCCACCCCCGCGGCCTCGCTGTCGAAGGCCAGGAGCAGGGTCAGGATGCCCAGCTGGCTCACCGTGGCGTAGGCCAGGAGGGCCTTCAGGTCCCACTGGGCCAGGGCGAAGAAGGCCCCGATGAGCATGGTCAGCCCACCGGCGATCACCAGGCCCCAGAACCAGAGGGGGCTGTCGTGGAGGGCCGGGTGCAGCCGGGCCAGGAGGTAGATGCCGGCCTTCACCATGGTGGCGGAGTGGAGGTAGGCGCTGGCGGGGGTGGGGGCGGCCATGGCCCCGGGCAGCCAGAAATGGAAGGGGAACTGGGCCGACTTGGAGAAGGCGCCCAGCAGGATCAGCAGGAGGGCGGCGGGAAAGATGGCCAGCTGGTTCAGCCCTGGGATGGCGATGAGCTGGCTGATCTCGTAGGTCCCCGCGGCCTGGCCCAGGAGCACCAGCCCGGCCAGCATGGCCACGCCGCCCAGCCCGGTGATGATGAGGGCGTTGCGGGCCCCTTGCCGGGCCTCGGGGCTCGTGTGGTTGAACCCGATGAGCAGGTAGCTGGAGATGCTGGTCCCCTCCCAGAAGATGAAGAGGGTGAGCAGGTTGTCCGCCCAGACCAGCCCCAGCATGCTGGTCATGAACAGGAAGAGCAGGCCGTAGAAATAGCCCTGGCGGGGATCGTGTTCCAGGTAGTCGTGGGTGTAGAGGGCGATGCCGGCGCCGATACCGGCCACGATGAGGCCAAAGAGCAAGGCCAGGCCGTCCAGCTGGAAACTGAAGCGGATGCCCAGGCTCGGGATCCACTCCAGGGCCTCGTAGCGGATCTGTCCCTGGGCGATGGCGGGGATCTGGGTGACCAGCCAGGCGGTCACCAGCCCGGGGGGCAGGGCCGCCAACCAGCCCACGAAGCGCCGGCCATGGGGACGGAGCGCCCACAGGATCAGGCCGAAGACGGTGAGCAGGGCAAGGATGGACGGCAGAATGGGCATGGCTGGAACGACCTATGTGCCTGGTTTGGGGGATCGATTTGGTGCACTGGGCGGCTGTACATTGACCCGGAGATCGGGTAGGATCGGTCCTTGTGGCTTGCCCTGCTACTATATCACAGGCCCTAGGATGGAGGCCAGATTTGACCTTTCGTTCGCCTCTGGCCGCGATTCGCCGTCCAGTCCAAAATCCGCTTCGAGCGCCGTTCCGAGACCCACACTGTGCTGAAAAATCGCTGCCAGCCTGCCCGCATCTCCCCCAACCTGTCCGCCAACCTGCACGTCCTGCTCCTGGGCGTGCTCTTCGGATCCTCCCTGGTGGTCTCCCGCTTCAGCGTGGGGCAGTTTCTCCCGCGGGAGTACGTGGCCCTGCGCCTGGCCATCGCCGCCCTCCTCCACCTGAGCGCCTACCTGCTCTGGAGCCGGCGTCCCTGGCCTCGGGACCTCTCCCTGTGGCTGCGGGCCGGTCTCCTGGGCGTGGTGGGCTCGGCCCTGCCCATGACCGCCATCGTCAGCTCCCTCCAGTACCAGTCCAGCGGGGTGAGCGGCCTGCTCTTGACCCTGAACCCTGTGGTCGTGGTGCTGCTGGCCCAGTTTTTCCTGGAGGACGAGCCTCTGACCTGGAACCGACTGCTGGGGGCATTGGTGGCTTTCGGCGGGGCGGGGCTGTTGTTGATGCGTGGGGAGAGTGGCCTGGCCGAGTTCGCTCGGGCGGACTGGCGGGGCTACGCCTGGATCGGGGTGGGGGTGACGGCCAGCGCCAGCAGCTCCGTCTACGCCCGGCGCTTCCTGCGGCACGATGACAGCTTCGACGTGGCCACCATCCGCATGGTGGTGGCCGGGCTGATCACCCTGGGTGTGGTGGGGGCGAACGGCGGTTTCCATCTGGCCCGGGTGGGGCTGTCGGGGGTGGCGGCCCTGGCCTACGGCTCGGTGATCGGCGCGTTCTTGGCCTTCCTGGTCAGCCTCCGCATCGTCCAGCGCTTCGGCGCCACGCCCCTGGCCCAGGTCTCCTACGTGATCCCGGTGATGTCCACCGTCCTGGGCGCCCTCTTCCTGGGCGAGCAGGTGACCGGCATCATGCTGGTGGGCATGGGGGTGATCTTCGCTGGCATCGCGCTGCTGAACCACCAGCCCCGAAAGGTCCGAGCCCAGGGCGAGGCGGACCTCAGCGCAGGTCTCGGCCGAAAGGCATCAGAGCCAAGGGGATGAGCTTGATGTGCTGCCAGGCAAAGGGGATGCCCACGATGGTAACGGCCAGGACCAGGGCCGAGGTCAAATGAGCCAGGGCGATCTCCCAGCCGAAGAGCACCAGCCAGATCACGTTGAAGATCAGGTTCAAGGGCCGGTTGGCGTCTTCGCTCTCCACGATCTCCTTGCCGAAGGGGGCCATGGTGGCCAGCCCCAGCTTGATGGACTGGAGCCCGAAGGGGATCCCCACGATGGTCACCATCAGCAGGAGCCCGCCCAGGATGTAGCCCAGGCCGGCGATGAAGCCACCGAAGATCAGCCAGATGATGTTGCCCAGTAAGCTCATGTGCTCTCTCCGAAGTTGGGAGTCGGAAGCCGGGAGTTGGCCCTCTGATGACCAGAGGTTTCCCGTCTTTTTCTCGTCGTTTTTTCTCGTCTGCGCGACGTTCCCTCATTGACACTACGCAACCTGCACTACGCACTGCAGCGCCAGAAGTTGCACCGGGCCCTCCACGCGCCAGCAGGGATGGCACCGGCCATCCCTGCCTGAGGAAATCTACAAAACCCTTGATCGCCCAGGGGTGGATCAGGGGTAGAAGCCCCGGTACTTCACCGCCTCGATGATGCGGCTGATGGCAATGCTGTAGGCGGAGGTGCGCAGGTCCTGGCCTGTGCGCATGCTGGCCGCCAGGACCTCGTCCAGGCTGTCCAGGAGCTTCTTCTCCATCAGGTGCCGGATCTCTCCCTCGTCCCAGAAGAAGGCCTGGATGTCCTGGACCCACTCGAAGTAGCTCACCACCACGCCCCCCGCGTTGCAGAGGATGTCCGGGATGATCAGGACGCCCTTCTCCTCCAGGATGCGGTCCGCCTCGGGGGAGACTGGGCCGTTGGCCCCCTCCGCGATGACCTTGGCTCGGATGCGATCCGCGTTGGCCTGGGTGATCTGCCCCTCCAGGGCCGCGGGCACCAGGATGTCCACGTCCAGCTCCAGGAGCTCCTCGTTGGTGATGACCTCCGCGCCGGGATAGCCCACCACCGTTCCCGTCTCCTCCGCGAAGCGCTTCAGGTGCCGGGGATCCAGCCCCCGAGGATCGTAGATCCCGCCCTGGACGTCGCTGACCGCCACCACTTTGGCCCCTCGCTCGTGCATGGTGCGGGCCGTCCAGCTGCCCACGTTGCCGAAACCCTGGATGGCCACGGTGGCGTCCTCGATGGAGAGGCCCAGCTTGCGCTTGATCATGGAGCGGGTGACGTAGGTGATGCCCAGGCCAGTGGCGTACTCCCGGCCCACGGTGCCCCCCACCGGGATGGGTTTGCCCGTCACCACCGCGGGGACGGAGTAGCCCTTGTGCATGGAGTAGGTGTCCATCATCCAGGCCATGACCTGGGCGTTGGTGCCCACGTCCGGCGCCGGGATGTCCTCTTCCGGGCCGATGAAGATGCTGATCTCCGCGGTGTAGCGCCGGGTGAGGCGGCGCAGCTCGTCCTGGCTGAGCTGCTTGGGGTCCACGATGACGCCGCCCTTGGCCCCGCCGTAGGGGAGGCTCATCAGGGCGCACTTCCAGGTCATCCACATGGCCAGGGCCCGGCACTCGTCCAGGTCCACGGCCGGGTGGTAGCGGATGCCCCCTTTGGTCGGGCCCATGACCGTGTTGTGGTGCACCCGGAAGCCGGTGAACATCTGGGTGCTGCCGTCGTCCATGACCACGGGGAAGTGCACGATCAGCTCCCGGCGGGGGACGCGCAGGAACTCCCGGTAGTCCTCGTCCAGGTTCATGGCGTTGGCCACCCGTTCCAGCTGGGCCTGGGCCACGGTGTAGGCGCTCTCCCGGTGGATGCCGGAGCCAGCGGCTTTGCTGGGCGGCTCGATGGTGCTCACGGCTGGAAAGTGCTGGGTGGACGCGTGATGGGCGTGAAATTCATGTCGTTTGCCTCGTCGTTTGGG
>WGCB01000143.1 GCA_015494005.1 Caldilineaceae bacterium | reverse complement strand
CGGCCACCCTCATCGTCCCAGCCATGACCGCCAGCCTGGTGACCATCGTCAACGTGCCCCTGGCCGCCATCCTCTTCGTCATCGAGGTCTTCGGCGCCCAGTACATGGTGCCGGCCCTGGTGGTGCTGGTGGTCTCCCTCATCTTCGCCCACGAGACCAGCATCTACCGCACCCAACGGGAGCACGACCTGAGCCGGGAGATCCTGCCTGGGTACAGCGCCCGGCGGGTGGTGGTGCCGGAAGCCTGGGCTGGCCAGACCATCGTGGACCTGCGCATCCGCAACCGCTACGGGCTGAACGTCATCGGCCTGCTGGAGCGGGTCCAGGCCAACGGCCAGGTGCAGCATCGGGTGGCCCTGAACCCGTCGGTCTATCGCCCCCTGCAGGCGGGGGAGATCCTGGTGGTGCTGGGGGAGAACGAGAAGCTGGATGCCCTGGAGGCGGCCAGCCTGGAAGAGACTTTCGGGGAGGGGGAGTAGCGTGGACGAGCGCTTCTTGGGGAAAGTGGTGGCCTTCGTCACCCGGGCCGGGGAAGGGGGCGTGGAGCTGCTGCTCTTCCAGCATCCCCACGCCGGGATCCAGCTGCCGGCCGGCACGGTGGAGGAGGGCGAGGCCCCGTCCGCGGCGGCCCTGCGGGAGGCCCAGGAGGAGACCGGCCTGGACGGGCTGGCCCTGCTGGCCCACATCGGCTCCCAGGTGACCACCGTGCCGGAGCACCGCTTCGTCCTCCGCCCCACCCGGGTCACCTCCCGGCCGGACGAGGAGAGCTTCGACTGGGCCGCGCTGCCCCGGGGCGTCATGGTGCGCCGCCTGCGCCAGGACGGGGCCTTCGTCCAGGTCCGCTACCAGGAGTGGGATCGCCTCCCGGACAGCCGCTACGTGACCTACGCCATCACCGGCTGGGTGCGCCGAGGAGTCCTGGCGGAGGGGCTGCGCCGCCACTTCTTCCACCTGCTCCACACCGGCGAGACCCCCTCCCAGTGGACGGTGGCGGTGGACAACCACCGTTTCCGCCTCTTCTGGGCCGAGCTGGACGCCCTCCCGGAGCTGGAGCCCCTCCAGGCCCAGTGGCTGGCCCAGGTCCAGGATGTCCTGGGCTACGACCTGGCCCGGGCCACGCCCCGCTGAGCGCCACTGCCATGACCATCCGTTCCAGCACGCCTTCCCAGACCGCCCCCTGGCTGCGCCCGGCCCTCCTGACCCTGGTGCTGGCCACCTTCGCCCTGCGCCTGCAGGGGCTGGCCCGGCAGAACATCTGGTGGGACGAAGCCCGGAACCTGACCGTGGCCCTGAAGTCCTTTTGGCGCATCCCCGCCGCGCCGGAGCTGGACATCCAGCCGCCGGTCTACTACTGGCTGTTGCACCTGTGGGGCCGGGTGGCGGGGATGGCCCTGGGCATGCCGCCTGAGGCCCTGGCCTTCCTGGCCCGCTTCCTGAGCCTGGCTGCCGGGCTGGTGGCGGTGGCCCTCCTCTACCGGCTGATCCGGCGGCTGGCTGGTTCCCAGGCGGGGCTGCTGGCGGCCCTGGTGGCCGGCGCCTCCCCCCTCTGGCTGGCGGAGAGCCAGGAGATCCGCATGTACACCCTGGGCTACGCCCTGCTCACCGGTGCGGGCCTGGCCCTGGTCACCGGCCTGGGGGTGGGGGCGAGGCCCTCCCGGCCGGCCAGGCCCCGGAGGACCCTGGCGCTCTTCGCCCTCCTCTCCGGCCTGGCCCTGCTCACCCACTACAACGCGGTCTTCATCCTGGTGGCCTGGTATCTCTGGTGGGCGGCCTGGTCCTGGACCCGGCCCCGTCCCTGGCAGGAGCTGCGTCGGCTCGTCCTCACCGGCCTGGGCATGACCCTGCTGGTCCTGCCCGCCGCACCCATCGCCCTGCGCCAGATCCCCGGCTACCGCAACCCGAACCTGACCGTCCCCAGCCCGGCGGACTACCTGGCCGCCAACTGGACCGGTCACCTGGGGGGCTATGCCTGGCAGAGCGAGGGGCTGGCCCGTCTGGGTCTGGGATCCTGGTGGCTGTGGACGGTGCTGGGGGTGCTGATCCTGGGCGTGGGGATGGGGATGGCCAGGCAAGGAGACCAGGAGACAGGGAGACAAGGAGAGGGTGAGGTCAGAAGGAGGGGTGGGGTCTCCTTCCTCCTGGCCTGGCTCCTGGGCGGGCTGGCCCTCTAC
>WGCB01000142.1 GCA_015494005.1 Caldilineaceae bacterium | reverse complement strand
CGAGAGGGATCGGTACGGCAATTTCCCTGGTGTGCGCTTGGCGCGCTGCCCGTCACCCTCCGAGCCGATATCGGTGCAGCTCCCGGTAGATCTCCTCCGCCGCCTCCAGGACGGACTGGAGCCGGGGCGGGACCTGGTCCGGTTTGGGGCGGTAGGGGGCGAAGCCGGTGGAGGCCTCCACGGCCGCGTACCAGTAGCGGGCCCAGAGGCCATCGCTCTCCCGGGGGCCGGCCGGCCAGGAGAGCATCTCCTCCCGAAAGGGCACGTCCAGGGCCTCGCAGAGCTGGCCCAGCACCCGGCGAGGATCCGTGAGCACGTCCCGGGCGTCGATGACCGGCGGGATGCGTCCGGTGATGGCCCGCACCCGCTGGAAGAGGCGCCACTGCTGGGCAAAACCGATGTCGTCCAGGGTGGGGTCTGGCCGCACCTTGATGTAGGAGGTGATCACCTCCCGGGGCTCCCGGATGAGGAAGCAGTTGCGCAGCTCGCCCAGCCACTCCAGGGAGATGTGGGGGAGCATGTGGTGGGTCATGTGTTTCTGATAGTAGATGGTGCGTCCAGGGGGCAGGGGCGCCTGGGTGATCTGCGCCACCACCCGCCGCCAGTCCGTCTCGTAGGTGGCGATGATCTCGTCACGGCCTGGGTGGTCCAGCCCAGTGGCCTGGAGGTAGTGGGCGTAGAAGGGCTCGTCGTGGACCACCGTGTCCGGTCGGTTCTCCCAGGCCCGCATCATGGCCGTGGAGATATTCCGTGGCCCGGACCACATGGCGATGCGAATGGGACGGGACATTTTGGACACTCCTCTTGGACACTCCTCACGTCGTGGAATTTCCCGCGACTCCCAGCGCATCCAGGATGAACGCGTAGTCGAAGGCCACTTCCCGCAGGTAGTCGAAGCGGCCAGAGGCCCCCGCGTGCCCCGCGCCCATGTTGGTGCGCAGGAGCAGCCGGTTGCCGTCCTGTTTGAGCCGACGCAGCTTGGCCACCCACTTGGCCGGCTCCCAGTACTGGACCCGGGGGTCGTTCAGCCCCGCGGTGGCCAGGATGTGGGGATACTCCTTGGCCTCCACGTTGTCGTAGGGGGAGTAGGAGCGCATGTAGGCGTAGAATTCCGGATCGTTGGGATTGCCCCACTCCTCGTACTCGATGACCGTGAGGGGGATGGTGGGGTCCAGCATGGTGTTGATCACGTCCACGAAGGGGACTCCGGCCACCACGGCCCGGAAGAGGTCCGGCCGCAGGTTGGTCACTGCGCCCATGAGCAGGCCCCCGGCGCTCCGTCCCATGATGGCCAGGCGCTCGGGCCGGGTGTAGCCCTCCTGGATGAGGTGCTCCGCAGCGGCGATGAAGTCGGTGAAGGTATTCATCTTGTGCAGGAACTTGCCCTGCTCGTACCACTCCCGGCCCAGCTCCCCGCCGCCCCGGATGTGGGCGATGGCGTAGACGAAGCCCCGTTCCAGCAGGCTGAGCCGCTTGGGATCGAAGCGGGGGTCGATGCTGACACCGTAGGAGCCATAGCCGTAGAGGAGGGTGGGGTTCTCTCCGTCCAGGCGGATGCCCCGGGGATGGACCAGGGAGATGGGCACCTGGGTTCCGTCCGGCGCGGTGGCCCAGATGCGCTTGGTCTCGTAGCGGCTGGGATCGTAGCCGGGCACCTCGGTCTGCTTGCGCTGGTCCAACGTGCGGCTGTCCATGTCGTAGTCGTAGACCGTCTCCGGGGTGACCAGGGAGGTGTAGTGGAAGCGCAGGCTGGGGCTCTGGAAGTTGGGGTTGGGGCCGGGCCAGACGGTGTAGACCGGCTCCGGGAAGGTCACCCGATGGGCCTGGTCCGTGGCCAGGTCCACCACCCGGATCTGCTGCAGCCCGTTCTCCCGCTCGAAGAGGACCAGGTGGCCGGCGAAGAGCTCCATGTGGTCCAGTTTCACCGCCTCCTGGTGGGGCAGGAACTCGCGCCAGCGGTCCATGCCCGGCTCCTGGACCGGCGCGGTCATCACCCGGAAGTTGCGGGCCTCCCAGTTGGTCAGGATGTAGAAGTGGCCCTCCCGGTGCTCCACGCCGTACTCCACGCCCTGGACCCGGGGCTGGATCACCCGGGGCGGCTCCTGGGGCCGATCCGCCGGGATGAAGTGCACCTCGGAGGTGATCTTGCTGTTCAGGTTGGCGAAGATGTAGCGCCGGTCCTTGGACTGGGTTATCCGCAGGAAGAAGCGGTCGTCCGTCTCCTCCAGGACCAGGGCGTCCTGGCTGGGGTCCGTGCCCAGGGCGTGGCGGAGGAGGCGGTAGGGACGCTTGGCCGGATCCAGCAGGGTGTAGAAGAGGGTGCGGCTGTCGTTGGCCCAGGCCAGGCCGTAGGAGGTGTTGGGGATGGCCTCGGGTAGGAGCTCTCCGCTCTCCAGGTCCTTGATGTGCAGGGTGTAGCCCTCCCCGCCGCTGGTGTCCACCGCGTAGGCCAGCCAGCGGTGATCCGGGCTGACCTTGAAGTTGGTCAGGCGCAGGAACGCGTGCCCTTCGGCCAGCTGGTTCTGGTCCAGCAGGATCTCCTCGGGCCCGGCCATGCTGCCTCGCCGGCGGCAGTAGATGGGGTACTGGCGGCCCTCCTCCAGGCGGGTGTAGTAGAAGTAGTCATCCATCTGGACGGGCACGGACTGGTCCGTCTCCTGGATCCGGGCGCGCATCTCCTGGTAGAGCTGCTCCTGGAGGGGCTGGGTATGGGCCATGAGGGCCTCGGTGTAGGCGTTCTCCGCCTCCAGGTAGGCCAGCACCTCCGGGTTCTCCCGCTCCCGCAGCCAGAAGTAGTCGTCCACCCGCACGTCGCCGTGGATCTCCATGCGCTTGGGCCTGCGGGGCGCTACCGGCGGCTGGGGGAGGGTGGTCGGGATAGGTGTCGTTTGAGTCATGGGATGCCCTTCATGCGGTTGGGTGATCGGTGAATGCAGTCACGATCGGCAGCTTCCATCCTTTGTCTACCGTCTTCCGTCTTGGCCCAGCAGCTCCTCCAGGACCAGGGCCACGCCGTCCTCGTCGTTGGTGGCGGTGATGCGATCCGCCACGGCCTTGACCTCCGGCGCGGCGTTGCCCATGGCCACTCCCAGGCCGCTCTCTGCCACCATCTCCACGTCGTTGACGTCATCGCCGAAGGCCACGGTCTCCTCCAGGGAGCGGCCCCAGCGCTGGGCCAGGAAGGCCAGGGCCACCGCCTTGGAAGCCTGGGCCGGCATGATCTGCACCAGATTGTACTTCTCCGAGATCAGCACCTTGGTGCTGGGCGGCAGGATCTGGTCCAGCTCGGGCATCTGCCGGTAGGCCTCCAGGCTGAAGAGGATCTTGGCGGCAGGGCTCGTCACCACGGAGAGCAGGTCCGAGACCTGGTGGGCCCAGGGCCACTCCAGGGGTTGGTTCACATAGAGGGTGTGGTCGCTGAGCTCCACGCCCACCCGGCAGTCGGGCGCCAGCTCCTGCAGGGCCTGGACGATGGCCCGGGCGTCCTCCGGGGGGATGAACTGGACGTAGATGGGCTGGCCGGCCTCCTGGATCAGGGCGCCGTTGTAGGCGATCCAGGGGTAGCGGCGCAGCTCCGGCTGGAGCCGCTCCGCGCTGCGCAGGGGGCGTCCTGTGGCCACCACGATGCGGCTGCCCCGCTCCTCCCAGGCCTCCAGCGCGGCCAGGGTGCGGGGAGAGACGGTCTTGTCGCTGCGCAGCAGGGTGTCGTCCAGGTCCACAGCGATGATGGCAGGGGCAACGATGGCAGGCATGGCGTTCGCTTTCTCGTTCATGGGATTCCAGGGCCTCACATGCGGAAGACGCCGTAGCGGGTCTCCTCCAGCGGGGCGTTCAGGCAGGCAGAGAGGGCCAGGCCCAGGACATCCCGGGTCTGGGCCGGGTCGATGACGCCGTCGTCCCAGAGGCGGGCGGTGGAGTAGTAGGGGCTGCCCTCCCGCTCGTATTTCTCCAGGATGGGCCGCTTGAAGGCCTCCTGCTCCTCCGGGGTCATGGGGGGCTGGCCTTGGCGGGCCCGCTGGTCCTGCTTCACCGTGAGGAGCACGTTGGCCGCCTGCTCCCCGCCCATGACGCTGATGCGGGCGTTGGGCCACATCCACAGGAAGCGAGGGCCGTAGGCCCGGCCACACATGCCGTAGTTCCCCGCGCCGAAGGAGCCGCCGATGATGACCGTCAGCTTGGGGACCCGGGCGTTGGCCACCGCGTGGACCATCTTGGCCCCGTCCTTGGCGATGCCCCCGGCCTCGTACTCCTTCCCCACCATGAAGCCGGTGATGTTCTGCAGGAAGAGCAGGGGGATGCGCCGGGCCGTGCAGAGCTCGATGAAGTGGGCGCCCTTCAGCGCGGACTCGCTGAAGAGGATGCCGTTGTTGGCCACGATCCCTACCGGGTAGCCGTGGATGTGGGCGAAGCCGGTGACCAGGGTGGCGCCGTAGCGGGCCTTGAACTCCCGGAAGCGGCTGCCGTCCACCAGGCGAGCGATGACCTCCCGCACGTCGTAGGTGGTCTTGAAGGTGGGCGGCAGGATGCCGTAGAGCTCCTGAGGGTCGTAGCGGGGATCCTCCGGTGGGCGCAGCTCCAGCTCCACCCGCTTGCGCCTGTTCAGGCTCTCCACGATGTCCCGCAGGATCTGCAGCGCGTGCTCGTCGTCCTCCGCGAAGTGGTCGGCCACGCCGGAGATGCGGGTGTGGACGTCCGCGCCGCCCAGCTCCTCCGCGGTGACCTCCTCGCCGGTGGCGGCTTTCACCAGGGGCGGCCCACCCAGGAAGATGGTGCCCGTCCCCTGGACGATGACCGCCTCGTCGCTCATGGCCGGCACGTAGGCGCCCCCCGCGGTGCAGGATCCCATGACCGCGGCGATCTGGGGGATGCCGGCCGCGCTCATCACCGCCTGGTTGTAGAAGATGCGGCCGAAGTCGTCCACATCCGGGAAGACCTCGTCCTGCATGGGCAGGAAGGCGCCCCCCGAGTCCACCAGGTAGATGCAGGGGAGATGGTTCTCCAGCGCGATCTGCTGGGCCCGCAGGTGCTTCTTCACGGTCATGGGGAAGTAGGTGCCCCCTTTGACCGTGGCGTCGTTGGCCACGATCATGCACTCCCGCCCGGAGACGCGGCCGATGCCGGTGACGATCCCCGCGGCCGGGGCCTGGCCGTCGTAGAGCCCCCACGCGGCCAGGGGGGAGAGCTCCAGGAAGGGGCTGCCCGGGTCCAGGAGGCGGTCGATCCGCTCCCGGACCAGGAGCTTGTTGCGCTGACGGTGGCGCTGGCGGGCCTTCTCCCCGCCACCCTGACGCACCTGCTCCAGGCGCTCCTTCAGTTCCTGGACCAGGGCCCGGTTGTGGGCCGCGTTGGCCTGGAACTCCGGGCTCTGAGGGTCGATGAGGGATTCGAGAATGTCCATGGGCTGATTGGCTTTCGGCACTGTCGAACGCCGAACGATTCCCGGCGCGGAAGGTGGTTTTGTCCTGGGACCAAGATTGTCGATTCCTGGAAACTGTGCTAGAGTATTACCAGCTGATTGTAGTAGACCTTTCTTCAAACAACAAGCTTCTCCCCACACACTCACAACTGCCGGACACTGATCCACAGCAACCGCTTTCCCCTGTTCTGCAACCGTCAACAAGGCTGTTGACAACCGGTGTCCCCCCACTGATGAGGCCCCCCAGTTCTGGACCGTGGACCGTCTCCCGTCCACCTGATTCTTCGTGCTCTTCCCCTGTTGTCGAACTTCTCTGGCCCATTCACAACCCCAAGAAGGAGGATCTCTCATGCGACGCTGGTTGCTGTTGGTAGCCCTATCCCTGATCCTGGTGCTCTCTGCCTGCACCCAGACCCTGCCCCCACCGCCTGCCGCGGGTGAAGGCGCCCCCGCGGGGGAAAGCGCGGCCCCGGCCGAAGCCCCGGCAGATACGGACGAACTTACCCTGGCCAAGCTCAAGGAGAAGGGGGTGCTGGTGGTGGGGACTGCCATCACCAAGCCTTTCGAGTTCCGGGATCCGGAGACAAACGAGCTGGTGGGTTTCGATGTGGACACAGCCAAGTATATCGCAGACAAGCTGGGCGTGGATCTGGAGTTCCGAGAGATGCCCTTTGCCTCGCTGATCCCCTCCCTAGAGACCCGCAAGGTGGACATGACCATTGCGGCCATGTACATCAAGCCGGAGCGGGAGGAAGTGGTGGATTTTGCCACGCCCTACATGGAGACTGGCCTGGTCATGGTGGTGCGGCCGGAGCTGGCGGACAAGGTGAAGACGCCCGAGGATCTGGCTGGGCTCCGGGTGGGTGTGAAGATCGGCGCCACCGGGGACAAGCTGGCCCAGGAGCTCATCGACCAGGGCATTGACCTGGTGCGCAAGGAGTACAAAGAGACCCTGGAATCCTTCGTGGATGCGGAGGCAGGCCGGGTGGACGTGGTGCTCAATGATTACCTGAACACCTTGGCCTATCTGAAGGACACCGGCTCGGACCTGCAAATTGTCAAGAACGAGGATGGGGAAGTCAACTTCCTCTCCCACGTGGGCCTGGGGATCGCCGTCCACGATGGCGATGCGGAGCTGCTGGCCGCCATCAACCAGGCACTGGAAGAGATGCAGGCTGACGGCACCTACGACGCTCTCTACCAGAAGTGGCTGTTGGCTTCCCAGTAGAAGGCGATGGCGCATTGCACTGCCCTGGGACAGGGCCGGCCGATCCTGTCCCAGGGTGGTAGCTTCCTCTCTGGACAATCGTCCCCCATTCGTTGCTGACCGATCCACACCCCTCAGCCAGGCCAGAAACCATCGTGACACTCGACTGGACCATCCTTTGGGAAAAGCTCCCCCTCTTGTTGGAAGGGGCACTGGTGACCATCCTGATCACCAGCGCGTCCTTGCTCTTGGGCACCATCCTCGGGTTTACCCTGGCTCTGTTTCGGGTGGCGAAGATCCCCGGCCTCTCCCAGTTCGCCCGGTTCTACGTGACCATTTTCCGGGGAACGCCCCTGCTGGTGCAGCTCTTCATCCTCTACTTCGGCCTGCCCAGCATCGGAGTGGCCCTGGAACCCTGGCCGGCAGGTATTCTGGGATTGGGGTTGAATACCGGGGCCTACGTGTCGGAGATCATCCGGGCCTCCATCCTCTCCATTGACCAGCCTCAGTGGGAGGCAGGCATGATGGATTCCAGTTACTTCGAGACCCTGGCCTTCATCGTGTTGCCCCAGGCTCTCAAGCGGATGATCCCACCCATCACAAACCAGTTTATCATCACCCTAAAGAACTCCTCCCTGGTCTCCCTGTTGACCATCGAGGAGCTCTTCCGCCGAGGTGAGCAGATCATCTATTCCACGTTCCGGGCCTTCGAGATCTATTTGGGTGTGGCGGCCATCTATCTGGTCATGACCAGTGTGCTCAGCGCCCTGACCGAATACCTGGAAAACCGCTTGGAGGCATAGCTCGGTTCCCGATGGCAGAGGTTCAACTGGTCAACGTCCACAAACGATTCGGCGACGTGCATGCCGTGGCAAACATGAATCTGGATATCGCCAACCAGGAATTCCTGGTCATGGTGGGGCCTTCTGGGTGCGGCAAAACCACCACCCTGCGCATGATCGCCGGCCTGGAGACGGTAACCGAGGGCGAGATCTACCTGGGGGATCGGCTGATCAACCATGTGGCCTCCCGCCATCGGGACGTGGCCGTGGTTTTCCAGAACTACGCCCTCTACCCTCACATGACGGTCTACGGCAACATGGCCTACGGGCTGAAACGGCGCAAGTTCCCGGCGGCAGACATCCAGCGGCGCATCAAGGAGGCCGCGGAGATCCTGGGCATCACCGAACTGCTGGACCGCAAGCCCCGACAGCTCTCCGGCGGTCAACAGCAGCGGGTGGCCCTGGGCCGGGCCATCGTTCGCCAGCCAGCCGCCTTCCTCTTCGACGAGCCCCTCAGCGCTCTGGATGCCAAGCTCCGGGTGCAGATGCGCAGTGAGTTGGTCAAGCTGCATGGGCGACTCCAGGCCACCATGATCTACGTGACCCACGATCAGGTGGAGGCCATGACCATGGGGGATCGCATCGTGGTCATGCGGGATGGGTTGGTGCAGCAGATCGGCACGCCCAAGCAGATCTACTACCAACCAGCCAACACTTTCGTGGCCGGATTCGTAGGCAGCCCGCCCATGAACTTCATTCCCTGCGAGCTCCAGCGGACCGAGGGCGTCTTTTGGCTGGTGGCGCCGGATCTGCGCCTGCCCGTGCCCGGGGAGCTTGCCGGGGCCCTCCAGGACTATTCTGGATCTCGGGTGTTGCTGGGCCTGCGTCCAGAGGATCTGCACTGCGAGCCTGTGTCGGGCAGCGATGAGTTCCCCGTGGTCCCCATGACCGTGGAGGTGGTGGAGCCCTTGGGCTTCGAGACCATCATCGACCTGAACACCGGGCATCGCAGCCTGACCGCCAGGGTGAGCCCTCGGGTGGAGCCAAGCCCGGGTGATCGGATCCCGGTCATGCTGAATATCCACCGGTTGCACCTCTTCGATCCCGAGACGGAGAAGCGGCTGCCCGCCTGAGCTTCCTTCCACTCGCACCTTTCTCCCAAGAGGACCTGTCAGATTGCCTCGCCCTTTCGCGTCACGTTGGCGCGTCTGGATTTCCGCGCGCAACGAATCAGCTCGTCCCGCGTCCACTTTGTTTCCGTCGTCAAACCCGCCTGCCCGTGGTATAATGCCCCCACCGATCCGGCAAGTCAGCTGCGGGTAATCCTTCGGGGAAGCCTTCCCCCACACCCAGGAGGTTCCATGGATTTCCAACTCAACGACGAACAGCGGGCCATCCGAGACATGGTCCGCCGCTTCGCCCAGGAGAAGGTGGCGCCCCTGGCCCACCACACGGACGAGACAGGCGAGTTCCCTGCCCAGATCTTCAAGGAGATGGGCGAGTTGGGGCTGCTGGGCCTGCCCGTGCCCGAGGAATACGGCGGCGTGGGCGCGGACACGGTCAGCTACGCCCTGGCCGTAGAGGAGCTCTCCGCGGCCTGCGGATCCACCGGGCTCACCTACGCGGCCCACACCTCCCTGGCCTGCATGCCCCTGCTCTGGTTCGGCAGCGAGGCCCAGAAGCGCAAGTACCTGACCCACCTGGCCCAGGGCAAGGGACTGGGCGCCTTCGGCCTCACCGAGCCCCAGGCCGGCTCCGACGCAGCGGGCCTGCGCACCACCGCGGTCAAGGACGGCGACTCCTGGGTGCTCAACGGCCAGAAGATGTGGATCACCTCCGGCGCCATCGCGGACGTGGTCATCGTGGCCGCGGTCACGGACCCGGAGCGGGGCGCCCGGGGCATCTCCAACTTCATCGTGGAGAAGGGCACCCCCGGCTTCATCCCCGGCAAGAACGAGCCCAAGATGGGGCTGAAGGGCTCGGTCACCAGCCAGCTCTTCTTCCAGGACTGCCGCATCCCGGCGGAGAACCTGCTGGGGGAGCTGAACGGGGGCTTCATCCAGTTCATGAAGACCCTGGACGGTGGTCGCATCAGCATCGCGGCCTGCTCCCTGGGCCTGGGGCGGGCGGCCTTCGAAGCGGCCCGGGAGTACGCCAAGCAGCGCCACGCCTTCGGCCACCCCATCGCCGACTTCCAGGCCATCCAGTTCAAGCTGGCGGACATGGCCACGGAGCTGGAGGCGTCTCGCCTGCTCATCTACCAGGCCGCTGTGCTCAAGGACCGGGGCCGGCCCTTCACCAAGGAGGCGGCCATGGCCAAGCTCTTCGCCTCGGAGGCGGCGGAGCGGGTCTGCTACCAGGCCATCCAGATCCACGGGGGCTACGGCTACAGCCGGGAGTATCCCGTGGAGCGCATCTACCGGGACAACCGGCTCATGGCCATCGGCGAGGGCACCAGCGAGATCCTGCGCATGGTCATCGGCCGGCGCGTCCTGCGAGAGTGACCGTTTGGGCCTAACCGTGAGGGCGGATGGATGCACGGGAGGCAGGATGGCAAAGTAGCCGGATGCAACCCGGCTCGCCTGGACCCAATCCACTAGCCATCCAATCCACCAGTCAACAGATCACCCTTTCACCCGTTCATCCCTTCGCCGCTTGCCGCGTGGCATCTGCTTCCCGGAGCCATCTGTGACCTCGCGTGCTATCATCTCTGCCTTTTTCAGCGACAAGGAGCGTCCCATGAAACTGTACAGCGAACGAGCCTTGGAGGAACTGCAGGAACAGGATGTCCGCTGGGAGGAGACCGCGGTGCAGCGAGCCCTGGCCCGCTTCCCGGAGCGCTACCCCGAGTTCAGCACCATGTCCGGCGTGCCGGTGAAACGCCTCTACACCCCCGTGGACCTGGCGGAGCTGGACTACCAGCGGGACCTGGGCTTCCCAGGGGAGTACCCCTTCACCCGGGGCATCCACGCCACCGGGCATCGGGGCAAGCTCTGGACCATGCGCATGTTCGCCGGTTTCGGCAGCGCGGAGGAGACGAACCAGCGCTTCAAGTACCTGTTGAGCCAGGGCCAGACGGGGCTCTCCATCGCCTTTGACATGCCCACCCTCTACGGCTACGACACGGACGCGCCGGAGGCGGAGGGGGAGTACGGCAAGTGCGGCGTGGCCGTCTCCTCCCTGCTGGACATGGAGATCCTCCTGGACGGGCTGCCCCTGGCCGACATCACCACCTCCATGACCATCAACAGCCCCGCGGCCATGATCTGGGCCATGTACATCGTGGCCGCGGAGAAGCGGGGCATCCCTCGGGCCAAGCTGGGAGGCACCATCCAGAACGACATCCTCAAGGAGTACATCGCCCAGAAGGAGTTCATCTTCCCGCCCCGGCCCTCCATGCGCCTGGTCACGGACACGGTGGAGTTCGCCACCCAGGAGATGCCCCTCTGGAATCCCATCTCCGTGAGCGGCTACCACATCCGGGAGGCCGGCAGCACCGCGGCCCAGGAGCTGGCCTTCACCCTCTCCGACGGCCTGGAGTACGTGCGCTGGGCCCTGGAGCGCGGTCTGGAGATCGACGCCTTCGCGCCCCGGATCAGCTTCTTCTTCAACGCCCACAACGACTTCTTCGAGGAGATCGCCAAGTACCGGGCGGCCCGGCGCATCTGGGCCCGGGAGATGCGGGAGACCTTCGGGGCCAAGAACCCCCGCTCCTGGCTCATGCGCTTCCACGCCCAGACCGCAGGGGTGAGCCTGACGGCCCAGCAGCCCTTGAACAACGTGGCCCGGGTGGCCATCCAGGCCCTGGCCGCGGTCCTGGGTGGGGCCCAGAGCCTGCACACCAACTCCATGGACGAGGCCCTGGCCCTGCCCAGCGAGGAGGCGGTGACCGTGGCCCTGCGCACCCAGCAGATCATCGCCCACGAGAGCGGCGTCACCAACACGGTGGATCCCCTGGGCGGCTCCTTCTTCGTGGAGGCCCTGACCGACGAAATGGAGCGCCAGGCCTACGACTACTTCCGGCGCATCGAGCAGGCCGGCGGCGTCATGCGGGGCATCGAGGAGGGCTTCTTCCAGCGGGAGATCGTGGAGGCGGCCTCCCGTTACCAGCAGGAGGTGGAGGCCAAGCGCCGGGTCATCGTGGGGGTGAACGACTACACCATGGAGGAGGAGATCCCCATCCCCATCCTGGCCATGGACGAGGAGGGCTACGACCGCCAGGTCAAGCGGCTGGCCGAGGTGCGGCGCAACCGGGACAACCGGGCCGTGCGCCAGTGCCTGCAGGAGCTGCGCCAGGCCGCCCGGCGGGAGGATGTGAACCTCATGGGGCCCATCCTGGCCGCGGTGCGGGAGTACGCCACCCTCCAGGAGATGATGGACGTGCTCCGGGACGAATGGGGCGAGTACGTGGAGCCGGTGATCGTGTGAGCTCCCCTGGCCCCATCCCCAATCCAGCACGCGGAAAGAGGCTCGCCTATCCCAGGCGGGCCTCTTTTTTGCAGCGAGGGGCTGGAGGATCCAGCTCAGTAGACGGGCAGGGCCGGGTCGATCTCCTGGGCCCAGGCGTTGATCCCCCCTTCCAGGTTCAGGGCGCGGAAGCCCAGGGCTGCCAGCTCCGCGCACACCTCCGCGGAGCGCACCCCGGACCGGCAGTAGACCAGGATGTCCCGATCCCGGGGCAGCTCGTCCACGATCTGGCCCACCGTCTCGTGGGGATGCAGCCGGTGGGTGAAGGCCAGCTGGGAGATCTCCGCCTCGAAGGGTTTGCGAACGTCCAGGACGTAGGGGCGCCATCCCGCGTCCAGCCGCTCCTTGGCCTCCTGGACGGAGATGCGGGCAAAGGCGCCGTTGGGGCTGGGCGTGGCCGGGGGCTGGAGTCCGCAGAACTGCACGTAGTCGATCAGCTCGGTGACGGGCTGGGCATGCGGGCGCTTGCGCAGGCGGATCTCCCGGAACCGCATGGCCAGGGCATCGTACAGGAGCAGACGCCCCGAGAGGACCTGACCCAGCTCCAGCAGGATCTTGATGGTCTCCGTGGCCTGGATCAGGCCGATGAGCCCGGGCAGCACCCCCAGGATGCCCCCCTCCGCGCAGTTGGGCACCATGCCCGGGGGCGGCGGCTCCGGGTAGAGATCCCGGTAGGTGGGGCCGTCCTGATAGTTGAAGACCGAGGCCTGCCCCTCGAAGCCGAAGACAGAGCCGTAGACGTTGGGCTTGCCCAGGATCTCGCAGGCGTCGTTGACCAGATACCGGGTGGGGAAGTTGTCGGTCCCGTCCACGATGACGTCGTAGTCGGCCAGGATCGCCAGGGCGTTGGCCGAGGTGAGGGCCTCCTCGTAGACGTCCACCTGGACGTGGGGGTTGATGTCGGCCATGCGCTCCACCGCGGACTGGACCTTGGGCCGGCCCACGGTGGCGGTCCCGTGGATCACCTGGCGCTGGAGGTTGGACTCGTCCACCACGTCGAAGTCGACGATGCCGATGCGCCCGATCCCCGCGGCGGCCAGGTACATGAGCAGGGGAGAGCCCAGCCCGCCGGTGCCCACGCAGAGGACGCGGGAGGCTTTCAGGCGCCGCTGGCCCGTCATGCCGATCTGCCCCAGGATCAGGTGCCGGGAGTAGCGGGCGATCTCCGGCGGGGTGAGGCTTGGTAGCGCGTTCACGGTGTCTCCTTTCCAGAATGTCTAAACTCAGAATGTCTAAACTCAAGTCAAATTGGAACCGGCAGTTTTGGAGGCGCTAGGCGGGTCCGTGACCCGCCGGATGGCGCATCCGGCAAGAGCCAGGAAAACTTCCGCTTTCAAATTGACCGCAGTCTAGAATGCGTTCTCTCGGGTGAGCTCCTTGCCCACGATGAGCCCATGGATCTCGTGGGTGCCCCCGTAGGAGTAGGAGGCCTCCAGGTTGAGGAGGTGGCGCATGACCTGGCGTTCCAGGTCCGTGCCGTTGGCCGCCAGGATGGAGCGGGCCATGCGAGCCACCTCCAGGGCCGCGGCGCAGTTGTGCCGCTTGACCAGGCTGACGTCGAAACGGGGCAGGGGGCCGGCCTCCCAGCGCTGGGCCAGCTGCAGGAAAGCCATCTCGCCCAGGGCCACCCGCTGGGCCATGTCCGCCAGCATGGCCTGGACCAGTTGTTTGGAGGCGATAGGCACCCCGAACTGGTAGCGATTCGCTGCGTACTCCAGGGCGATCTCCAGGCAGCGGCGGGCGCCACCCATCACCCCGCTGAGCACTGTCATGCGGTTGTAGTCCAGGCAGGCGTTGATGTCCGTGAGGCCCCAGGCATGGGGCAGCATGGCCCGGTGGGGGACCCGCACCCGGTCCAGGTGGAGCCGGCCCACCGGCGCGATGCGCATGGCCGAGGCCGTGGCGATGGGCTCCACGTCCAGGCCCGGGGTGCCCTTCTCCACCAGGAAGCCCCGGATGGCGTCGTTGCGCTCGCCGGTCCGGGCCCAGATCAGGATGACATCGGCCCGGGGCCCGTTGGTGATCCAGCTCTTGGCGCCGGTGATCAGCCAGTCATCCCCCTGGCGGGTGGCCTTGGTGGAGACGGCCCGGATGTCCGATCCGGCGTTGGGTTCCGTCAGGGCGAAGGCGGCCACCGCCTCCCCCCGGATCAGGGGATCCAGCCAGCGGGCCTGCTGGCTCTCGTTGCCGAAGCGCACCAAGGCCTGGATCACCGAATCGTGGACGGTCAGCGCGCAGCGCAGGCCCCCGTCCCCGTACTCGACCCCGTGCATCACCGCGCAGGTGGCCACCTTGGAGAGGGGCGGCGCTCCGTCCCGGCCCACCAGGGAAGCGCCCAGCGCGCCCGCCTGGCCCAGCTGGCGGAAGATCTCGTCCGGGAAGCGCCCCTGGGTGAAGGCTTCCGTGGCCTGGGGCTGCCACTGGCGCATCAGGGCCAGGACCCGCTGGCGCAGGGCTGCCGCCTCGGGGTCCAGGACGGCCTGCCAGCCGGCGAAGGCCTCCACGCCGGCCAGGCGATCCGCCGCCTGGTGGGCTTCCTGGAGGGTCTGGGCGCCCTGCTCCACTTTCACCTGGCTGTGGCTCTCTTCCAGGGCCTCGTCATCGAGGTGGCTGAACAGGTGGTCGAAGAGGTCGCCGAAGGCTGTGTTGGTGTCTGAAGGGTTCATGGGATTTTGGTGGTTTCCTGTCGGTGAATGGATGAACGGCGAGCGGCTTGGTCCTCCGCCTCGAAGAGCTCCACCACCGTGGCGTGGAGGTGGGCTCCCCGGGCCGAGGTGAAGCGGTGCACGAAGGCCAGGTGGCCAGCGACGAAGTAGGCCCGGCTGACGATCTCGCCCCGCTCGAAGGAGAAGTAGGGGCGGCTGAATTCCACATCGAAGCGCAGGAGGCGTCGGCTGAGGCACTGGCGCAGCTGCCGTTTCCGATCGCTGCGGTCGTCCAGGGCCAGGTTCTCCCGAGCGCCCTCCACCAGGTCCGGCGTCTCGGTCCAGGCCCACTGCTCGGCCACTTCCGAGAGGTGGCGGTGGATGCGGAAGGGCGTGGTGGCCTCGGCCAGGAGGGTCCCCGCGGTCTCCACCACAGAGAGGCGGGGCGGCACCAGGCGCTGGGGCGAGGCGGACTCCAGCTCGTCGGGCTGGAAGCGGGCCAGGAGGGATTCGGGCAGGGGGGCTGGCTCCGCGCCCAGGGAGACAGGATCCAGGATGGCCACGGGCCGGACGATGAGCCGGGCCACGGCCAGCTCCTGCTGCTCGGTGAAGAAGCGCAGATCCAGCTGCCCCCGTTCCCCCCGGCGCAGGATGCGCAGGGCCGCCCGCACCCGAAAGGCCTCGCAGTCGAAGAAGGTGACCGAGTCCCGATACTCCAGATGAAAGCCCATCACCACCAGGCCGGTGGCCTCCTGGCCGATGAGGCGGGGGAAGGGGACCACGTAGGCCCGCATCCAGCGGGCCAGGGCGTTCCAGGTGAGAGACGCAGCCACGCCTGGCTGCAGCTGCACCGCGGAGAAGGTCCCCGTGTCCACGGTGTGCTCCCATTCGATGGCTCGAGGCATGGCTACCCTCCTGCGATGGCGGTGAGGATGCCCAGCTCGTCGTCGGCATCCAGCGTGCGGTCGATCTCGTCGATCTCCAGGACGTCGCCGTTGAGGTAGAGGCGATGCACGGAGCGCACCTGGCCGTTCCCCTCGAAGAGGACGGGCTGCAGGTCGGGGTGGCGCTGGACCAGGGCATTCAGGGCTTCCAGGACGGAGCTGGCGGTCACCTCCACCTCGCCTTCGAAGTCGGTGTAGCGTCGCAGGTTGCCGGAAAGTACGATTTTCATACCAGTTCTCCTTGGTAGTGCATGGTTTGAAGTTGCTTGCGTTGCGCCGCGAGTCGGCGTTCCCGCTGCCAGATGACCCGAGCGCCGATCTCGGCCTCGATGGCGGGCTGGCCGCCGATGATGGGCACCAGCCCGTAGAAGTCCCGCAGGTAGCGCTCGATGCCGTAGGGCTCGAAGTAGCCATGTCCGCCGGACAGGCGCTGAGCGATGTCTGCGACCTCCAGGGCGGCCTCGGTGGAGATGTACTTGGCGATGGAGACCAGGGGATCGTGCAGGTAGCCCATGGTGGCCCGGCGGGCTTCGGTCCGCTCGAATACCCGGTAGGCCATGGAACGGGCCCGCTCCACCGCCATGTACATGCGCCCGATGGCCGCCTTGAAGGTGTCGAACTCCGAGAGGCGGCGGTTGTAGCGCACCTTGGGCTGGGTGTCCTCGATGACCCGGTCGATGAGGGCGCGCATGCGTCCCAGGAGCCAGGCTGCGCCCGTCACCCGGCGCTCGTTGATGAAGATCTGGCCGTGGCTCAGCCCATCGGACGGGGTGAGGATGCGGTCCTCGGTGAGCTCCACGTCCTGGAAGTGAAGCTCCGCCAGGCCGATGGAGCGCAGGCCCAGGCTGCGGACCGGCGTCACCGTCACGCCGGGATCGCCCCGTTCCACCATGATGGCCATGGTGTCCTGGCCGTCCTCGGTGGATGCGTAGACGATCCAGGCGGTGCAGCTCAGGCCACCCGTGGAGGCGCTCTTGTGCCCGTTCAGGATGTAGCGGTCGCCTCGTCGGACCACGTTGGTCTCGAAGTTAAGGGCGTCCTTTTCCTCGGTGTAGAGCCATCCGATGAAGGCTTCGCCCCGCACTGCCGGCTCGGCGTAGCGTTCGATCAGGTGAGGCCGGCCTTGCCGGCCCGAGTGATGCACCAGGTTGGTGGCGGTCTCCCGGTAGGAGAGGAGCATGGGCAGGCCCGAGTCGTCGGCCAGGTAGCCGATCTCCTCCAGGACATGCCCCCACTCCTCCCAGGTGCGGCCCTCCCCACCGATGGAGGGGTCCGCGGTGAAGCCGATGAGTCCCAACCGGGCCATCTCTCGCAGGGTTTCCTGGTCGAAGGTGGTGTAGGTCTGATCCCGGTAAGCGGCGGTGGGGTTGATCTTTTCCCGGAAGAAGTCTCCGAATCGCTCTTCGACTTCCCGGGCGATGGCGCCATGGTCGATGGTCATACGCAGCTTCCTTCCTGATTGGAGGCGCTGGCTCGAATGAAGGCAACACGAAACCGACACCCAGGTCGATTCACGACAGGCGAAAAGAGCCAAACAGCGAGATGAGCGCCTTGGATGGAGACAGATTGTATGTTCGTTGCAGGAGGGTGTGCACACCGGGGTGTTTCCCGGTCCAGGCAAGATCGGGTCGGGTTGAAAGACCTGACCGACGCCAACGGTGAGAGTGAGGTCGGCGGGCCTGTCACCGTCTTGGGGACGTCTCGGGGACGGCGGTGACAGCGCCGATGCAGCGGACAGATCGTCGGCGTACGTGCCTGGATCGGCAACACAGGGCCATTGTGGGACGAATTGAGGAAGTCATCAGTAAGTGCGGTTACGCAGAGGGGTTCCCAGCTATCTTTTTGCCGGAACGAGCAGCCCCTGTGGGATCCACGCCCCTGTGATCCACGCCACAGCCTGCCTGTGATCCAGGCCAGACAAAGCCGACAAGTTTATGCTATAATGAAATCGTCGAGGGGCATCGGCGTTCCATGCCTCTGCCGGTCCACTTCTGTCTGCGTTGGGCTTCCCCTTTTTTCGCCTTCCTGTTCCAAGGCCTCGCTCCATGTCCACCTCGCCACCCATCGCCTACGAGACCTTCGAGATCCTGGTTGGTGACCGCACCGAGAACGGCTACCCGGTGACGGTGCTGGAATCCCCTGCGGGGGACGCCCGGGGCGTCAGCCTGCTGGACGGGAACGACCCGGGGCTGGGCCAGGCGCTGGCCGGGCTGGAACGCCGGGCCGGGGATGGAACGCTCCTGCGCCGGGTGGGGGAGCACCTCTTCCGGGAGCTCTTCCTGGGGGACATCGAGGAGCGCTACCGCACCAGCCTGGGCATCGCCCGCAGCCACGACAAGGGCCTGCGCATCCGCCTGCGCCTGGCGCCCCCGGAGCTGGCCGCCCTCCCCTGGGAGAGCCTCTACGACCCGGACGAGGACGCCTTCCTGGCCATCTCCGCCCAGACGGCCCTGGTCCGCTACGTGCCCGTGGGGGTGCCGTCCCGGCCCATCCAGGCCTCACCGCCCCTGCGGGTGCTGGTGGCCATGGCCAACCCCTCGGACACGGATCCCCTGGACGTGGCCCGGGAGCGGAAGGCCATCCAGAAGGCCCTGGCCAAGTGGCTGAAGCTGGGGGTGGTGGAGCTGGAGCTCCTGGAGCGGGCCACCGTCACCGCCCTGGACCGGGCCATCCGCCGTTTTCGGCCCCACGTCTTCCACTTCATCGGCCACGGCGCCTTCCAGGACGACCAGGCCCTGCTGGTCCTGGAGGACGAGGCCGGCCTGGCCCATCCCGTGGACGACGCCACCTTCCGGGAGCTCTTCCTGGACGTGGACGAGACCCGGGTGGTCCTCCTCAACGCCTGCGAGACCGGCGCCACCTCCGGCGCCCGGCCCCTGGTGGGTTTCGCCCCCCGGCTGCTCCAACGCCAGCTGGCCGGGGTGGTGGCCATGCAGTTCCCCATCGCGGACAAAGCCTCCCAGATCTTCGCCTGGGAGTTCTACCGCCACCTGGCCCTGGGCCATCCCCTGGAGCAGGCCGTCTCGGAGGGGCGCCGGGCCATCTTCGTGACCTTGGGCCAGGCCGGGCCCGACTGGGCCGCTCCGGTCCTCTTCCTGCGCGCGGAGGAGGGGCAGATCTGGGACCTGGCCCTGGAAGAGAAGGTGGCCCGGCAGGTCACGGACAGCCGCCTCTCCCGCTTCGCCCTGGCCCCCCGCCTCTCCCTGACCATCGCCGCGGTGGCCCTGGTGGCCATCTTG
>WGCB01000141.1 GCA_015494005.1 Caldilineaceae bacterium | reverse complement strand
GTCGCCACTCCGCCGCCTACGGCCACCCCCGCGCCGGCGGAGAGCCCGGATCCCGGCGAGTCCAGCGTCTACGTGGTCCAGCCCGGGGACAACCTGCTGGCCATCGCCTTGCGCTTCAACCTGACCCTGGACGAGCTCATGGAGGCCAATGGCCTGACGGACCCTGATTTTGTCTTCGTGGGCCAGCGGCTGGTGATCCCCGGCGGCGCCAACGTGTCCCAGGGGGGATCCAGCCCAGGATCGAGCGCCTCCCCGCCGGTGGCGGCGCCCCAGGTTCGCATCGCTCAGGTGGAGAACCCGGGCAATCTGGACGGAGAAGCGGTGCTCCTGGTCAACGACGGGGATGCCGCGGTGAATCTCCAGGGCTGGACGCTGGTCCGGGAGGGCGGCCCCGCGTACACCTTCGGCGACCTGCCCCTCTTCCCAGGTGGCAGCGTGCGCCTGCACAGCACCGGCGGCGCGGACACCAGCGTGGATCTCTACTGGGGGCAGCCCCAGGCCCTGTGGACGCCCGGGGCCACCGTCCGCCTGCTGGATGCCGGCGGCCAGGAGGTGGCTCGCTACGTGGTGCCCTAGGACTGGAGCGGGTGCATCCCCATCCATCATCGAGGACGGACTATGCCGGACGACGAGAAGCAAACCAACCAGGGAAAAAGCCCTGGCAGCAACCAAGGAAACAGAGGCGCCAAGGAGGGCGCGGGAAAGTCTCGCAGCTCCCGGCGGCGATATTTTCGGCGCAAGCGACGCAAAGGCGAAGCCTCCCAGGCCAAGCAGAGCCCGCCCGGCCAGGAGGCGGCCGAGGGACCATCCCAGGGCGCGAGCGGGAGCCGCAAGCGGCGCAAGCGACGCAAATCCCGTCGCCGGCGCACCACCCGTGCGGACCTGGCAGGCCTGATCCCGCCGGTGCCGGACTTCCCGGTGGTGGAGGAAAACGAGGACTACCAGGAGCCGGATGACATCTATATTTATACTTGCGTGCTGCGCCCGGCCTACCGCAACGTGACCGTGGACTTCCGGCCTGAGCAGGCCCTGACCCGGCATGACACGCCCGCGGAGCCGGAGGAGACGGCTGCTCTGGCAGAATCTGGCCCCGAGGAGGCGGCGGCCCCGGACGAGGCCCAGGCCGATCAACCCAGCACCGACCCATCCACAGGGAGTGACGAACCGTGACCGACAGCGTTCCACCCATCGTTTCCATCGAGAATCTGAAGGCCTACGAGGGCGAGCTGGTGACAGTCCAGGGCTGGCTCTACGCCAAGACGGGCAAAGGACGGCTCCAGTTCCTCCAGGTCCGGGACGGTTCGGGGCTCTGCCAGGCCGTGGTCTTCAAGAAGAACGTCAGTCCCGAGGATTTCCAGGCGGCCAAGGAGCTGACCCGGGAGAGCAGCCTGCGGGTCACCGGGGTGGTGAAGGCGGACGAGCGGGCCCCGGGCTTTCCTGGCGGCTACGAGATCGACGTGCGCAGCCTGGAGCCCATCCAGGTCGCCGAACCCTACCCCATCGCCCCCAAGGAGCACGGCGTCGAGTTCCTGATGAAGCACCGGCATCTCTGGATCCGGGCGCCCCGGCAGTGGGCCATCCTGCGCATCCGGGCCAACATCACCCGGGCCCTGCGCTACTGGCTGGACGAGCACGGCTTCGTCAACGTGGACACGCCCATCCTCACCCCCGCGGCCGCGGAGGGGACCACCACCCTCTTCGAGATCGACTACCACGGGGAGCCGGCCTACCTGGCCCAGACCGGCCAGCTCTACAACGAGGCGGCCATCTTCGCCTTCGGCCGGGTCTACTGCTTCGGGCCCACCTTCCGGGCCGAGAAGAGCAAGACCCGTCGCCACCTCCAGGAGTTCTGGATGCTGGAGCCGGAGATCGCCTTCTGCGACCTGGAGGAGCTGATGGAGGTCCAGGAGCAGCTCATCAGCTACGTGATCCAGCGCATCCTGGTGGAGAACGCCCTGGAACTCCGCCTCCTGGAGCGGGATCTCACGCACCTGGAGCGAGTGCGACCCCCCTTCCCCCGCCTCCACTACGACGACGCGGTGGCCATGATCAACCGGGCCGCGGAGGCCGGCGAGAAGGTCCCGGGCTACGACGAGACGGTGCCTCCCATCCAGTGGGGGGACGACTTCGGCAGCCCCCACGAGACCTACCTGGCCGCCCAGTTCGACCGGCCGGTCTTCGTCCACCACTACCCCAGCCAGGTGAAGGCCTTCTACATGGAGCCGGAGCCCGGCCGCCCGGAGGTCTGCCGCAGCGTGGATCTGCTGGCCCCCGAGGGCTACGGAGAGATCACCGGGGGGAGTGAGCGCATGAGCGATCCCGAGAAGCTGGTGGCGGCCATCCAGAAGCATGGCCTGCCCCTGGAGCCCTACCAGTGGTATCTGGACCTGCGCCGCTACGGCTCTGTGGTCCACAGCGGCTTCGGCCTGGGCCTGGAGCGGACGGTGGCCTGGATCTGTGGCCTGGAGCACGTGCGGGAGACCATCGCCTTCCCTCGCATGCTCCACTACATGCGGCCCTAGCCCGGCGAGGAGGCCGCTCCGTGACGGCCTCCTTTGCTGGCCCTTCCGTCCATGTTTTACCTGCTCGTTTTTGCCCTCTCCTTCGTCATCGCCCTGGCCCTCACCCCCCTGGCCGGGGCCCTGGGACGCAAACTCGGCCTCCTGGATCGGCCTGGAGGCCGTCGCCGTCACCAGGGGGCCATCCCCCGCACCGGCGGCCTGGCCCTCTACGTCGCCTTCACCGCCACGGTGCTGCTCACCCTGCTCCTGGGAGGGACGTTCTGCGTGGTGGCCGGCTTCCTGGATGATCGCTACGAGCTGGGCCCCCTGCCCCAGTACGCCATCCAGTTCGTGGCCAGCCTGGTGGCCATGGCCGGGCTCATTTTCATCAAACATGTGAACAACCCCTTCGGCCCCGGCTTCCTCTTCGGGCCCGACGGCTTCCCCTGGTGGATCCTGGCCCCCCTGACCATCTTCTGGTTCATGGGCATGATGAACACGGTGAACTGGCTGGATGGCCTGAGCGGCCTGGTGGCGGGGATCACGGCCATCATGTCCGGGGTGCTGGCGGTCCACATGCTCTTCCGGGCCGACCCGCCCCAGCTGAGCGTGGCCATCCTGCCCGTGGCCCTGCTGGGCGCGTCCCTGGGCTTTCTGCCCTTCAACTTTGCTCCCGCCCGCATCTTCATGGGGAGCAGCGGCAGCTACTTCCTGGGCTTCTCCTTGGCGGCCCTGGGCATCATCGGCGGGGCCCGCATGGCCACGGTGCTCCTGGTCCTGGGGCTGCCCATCCTGGACGTGGCCTGGCTGATCGTGAACCGCTGGCGGCGGGGCATCTCCCCGGGCCAGGGCGGGCGGGATCACCTCCACTTCCGCCTCCTGGACCTGGGCCTGAGCGAGCGGACCATCGTGGTGAGCTACTGGGCTTTCTCGGCCCTCTTCGGCGGGCTCACCCTGGTGATCAACCAGCGGCTCTACAAGCTGGTGGCCCTCCTGGGCCTGGGGATCGTGGCCCTGGCCGTGCTCATCTGGGCCAGCCAGCCCCGCGCCGGTGACCCTCGCGCCTCTTTGCCGTCCCATCCCAACCCACCGAAATCGAGGGAGCGATGAGCGATTCCAGCCACACCTGGCGACGATACCTGACCGACTACAACGAGGGCCTGGGCCTGGTCTACGAGCGCTTCGTCCTCAACGACTTCCTGGAGGGCCTGCGCCGCCGCCATGGCCTGGAGCGGGTCCTGGAGGCGCCCCTCTACGGCATGGCCGGGGTGAGCGGCATCAACAGCTATGTCCTGGCCCAGGCCGGCGTGGACGTCACCCTGGTGGACGACAACCCGGAGCGGCTGGCCGGGGTGCGGCGCATCTGGCAGGAGGATCTGGGCCAGCCGGTGAACCTGGTGGCCATCCAGCCGGACGAGTGGGGGCAGCTGCCCTTCGAGAGCCGCAGCTTCGACATGACCTGGGAGTGGGCCGGCCTCTGGTACATCCAGGACCCGGAGGGGCTCCTGCGGGAGCTGGCCCGGACCAGCCGCAATCTGGTCTTCGTGGCCATGCCCAACAACATCCAGGTGGGCTACTGGATGCGCAAGCTGGTCATCGACCGGGAGTTCTTCGCCAGCCACGACGAGCGCTGGACGGACATGGGCCGCATCCGGCGCATTCTGGAGTCCGCGGGGGTGGAGATCCTGGAGCAAGGGGTGTTGGACGTGCCGCCCTGGCCGGACACGGTCATGCCGGCCAACGAGGTGTTGAAGCGGCTGGGGATTCGCTCCCGCAGGCTGGAGGAGCAGTTCACCGGGGAGGGCTGGCAGTGGAGCACCATGGCCTACTACATGGGCCAGGAGCCGGATCTCCGGGAGCGGGTGATGAAGTACGCCTGGCTGGACCGGGCGCCCCTGCCCTGGCAGATCAAGGCCATCTGGGCCCATCACCGCTATCTGCTGGGCCGGGTGAAGGGGTGAGATTGGAGACTGGGAGATCGGAGACCGGGGTTATTTCAGGTGGAAGACTCGCTTCAAAGCCTGATCGATCTGGGCCATTTCTTTGCGGGAAAGTTCTCCCCGGATCCGGACAAGGCGGCGTCGGTAGTCGACCGGGCGAGTCTGCAAGCAGTCGGCAACGGATTTCTTGGTCAAACCATTGTCCTGTGAAGGGTGCAGGACCACATTGGTCACGATGCGTCCTTTCTTCTCGCTCCAGGCAGTGATAGGGGTCACCTGGATCACGGGCACCCGTTGATTGTACACGTTGTTCGTGACAACCACGCAAGGACGGACCTTTCCTGTCTCGGCGCCCTTCACCGGATTCAGGTCGATATCCACGACCATGCCGCGCCTAATTTGCATCGTCAGGCCAACCTTGGAGGGCTGCTTCGGTTAGTTCCTGGAGCTCCTCATCCTCTTCGTAGAGCTCCGCATAGAGGGCCGCAGAGTCCTGTAGCTGCCGCCGTTCCAGCTCTTCCCAGAACAGGCGCAAGGCGGCACGCACCATAGCGCTTTGGCTCTTGAAACCAAATTCGCGATGGTGGCGAAGAAATTCGAGATATTCCTGATCGAGCGTGAGCTTCACTTGGGTCATGGAGCTTCCTCCCAAAAGGCTTTCTGTTTGGGCCCTGTTTTTGGGCCCATTTTCATGCCCCAATCATAGGGCATTTAGGGTGGAGCGTCAAGAGGTGGATCTTCCACCCGACCCAGGCAGCATCACCCGGAAGGTGGCGCCCTGGCCAGGACCCGGACTCTCCGCCTGGACGCGCCCGCCCTGGGCCTCCACCAGGGCCCGGACGATGGCCAGCCCCAGGCCCGCTCCCCCGCTCTCCCGGGAGCGGGCTTTGTCTGTGCGGTAGAAACGGTCGAAGATCTGCCCCAAGTGCTCCGGCGGGATGCCCTCCCCGGTGTCCTCCACCTCCAGGACCGCCTCGCCCGCCTCTTCCCTCACCTGCACCGTGACCGCGCCCCCGGCTGGGGTGTGGCGCAGGGCGTTGGCCACCAGGTTCTGCACCACCTGGGTGAGCCGGGCCGCGTCCCCAAGGACGGTCACCGGCTGGGCCGGCCGCTGGACAGTCAGCCGCACCTGGCGCTCCTCGGCCATGGGCTCGAAGGAAGCCGCCGCAGCCTCCGCCACCTGGCCCAGGTCTAGCTCCCGGCGATCCAGGGGCAGCTTCCGGGCCTCGGCCTGGGCCAGCTCGTGCAGGTCGTTGACCAGCCGGTGCAGGTGGCGGGTCTGGTCGTAGAGCCGGGCCACCTCCTCCTTGTCCAGCTGGTAGACGTCATCCAGGATGGCCTGGAGGTTGCCCTGGAGCACGGTGAGGGGAGTGCGCAGCTCGTGGGCCACGTCGGCCAGGAGGTTGCGCCGCAGCTCCTCCGCCTGCTCCAGCCCCTGGGCCATCTCGTTGAAGGCTCGGGCCACGGCCAGGATCTCCTCCGTGCCCTCCTCTGGGACCCGGGTGCTCAGCTGGCCGCTGCCCACGGCATGGGCGCCCTGGGCCAGCTTCTCCAGGGGCGCGGTGAGCTGGCGGCTCATGAGCACGCCCAGCACCAGGCCCAGCAGCCCGCCGATCCCCGCGAGGAGCAGCAGGATGTTGCGCACCCGCTCCAGGAAGTTGGGCGCGCCGTTCGGCGGCTTGGGGGGTGGGATGGCCGCCACCCGCAGGAAGCCCACGGTCTCGCCGTCCACCTGGATGGGGATCTCCTGGATCTGCCGCCGGGGCGCTGCTCCGGGCAGGCGGGGCCGGCGGAACAGGGGGACCACGATGCGGCCCTGGGCATCCACCAGGGAGAGGCCCAGGTTGCGGGCGAACTGGCCCGGCAGCATGGTCTCGGCCCCCATGAGCACCACCTCCACGCCCTGCCAGCTGCCATGCTCCCGGTAGTAGTCGGCCAGCACGTCCACCAGGCCCCCTTCCGCTCGGAGCTGGTGGGCCAGGAAAGACTCCCGCACCCCTGGGCTGGTGAGGACCACAGAGGCCGCGGCGAGGATGACGGCGCCGATGAGGATGGTGGCGCTGAAGGCGATGCTCAGGCGCACCCAGAGTCGGTTCATGGCGGATTCCAGGGAATGGGTTTCACAGGTCGGCTGCCAGGCGGTAGCCCACGCCGTAGACGGTGTGGATGTAGGTGGGGCGCTTGGGATCGTCGCCGATCTTGCGGCGCAGGTTCTTGATGTGGCTGTCCAGGGTGCGGTCCAGGCTCTCGTAGGAGTAGCCCAGGGCCTTCTCCATCAGCTCGCTGCGGGTGAAGACATAGCCTGGGTGGGCCATGAGCACCCGGAGCAGGTTGAACTCCGTCCGGGTCAGCTCCAGGGGCTGGCCGCCCAGGGTCACCTCCCGCCGGGCCACGTCCATGCGCAGATCCCCCACCTCCAGGACCGGCGTCCCCGCGGATCTGGTCGGGCGCTGGATCCGGCGCAGCATGGCCCGCACCCGGGCCACCACCTCCCGGGGATTGAAGGGCTTGGTGATGTAGTCGTCCGCGCCCAGCTCCAGCCCCAGGATCTTGTCCGTGTCCTCCACCCGGGCGGTGATCATGATGATGGGGAGGGTGGCCAGGTTCTCGTCGGCCCGAATGTGGCGGGTCAGGTCCCAGCCATCCCGGTCCGGGAGCATGAGATCCAGCAGGAGCAGATCCGGCCGCTCCCGGCGCAGGGTGTGGAGGGCCTCCTCGCCTCGGTGGGCCACCTGCACGCTGTAGCCCGCCTGCTCCAGGTAGCTGCGCAGCAGGCGGGCGATCTCTCGGTCATCGTCTACCACCAGGATGCGTGGCATGGGCGGACTGGTTTCGGTCTGGGACGGTTCCGGTGAAAGGGTCATGGGCAGTTGGATTTCCTTCGGGCGATTGAAATTGTATCACAGGGCCCAGGGGGCGCCCATCCAGAGTAGCGGGGAAATGTGGAGAAGTGATGGAGAGATCGCGAGAAGATCCTGGAGCCATCGCCGGGTTTGGTGCTCCCCGCCGCGGCGCGAGTATAATGGGCCCATGTCCGGGAACCCGTTTCACCGCCTGCGCCAGCTCTACCGTCGCCACGAGCTCTTCGCGCTGATCCTGCTCCTCTTCGTCAGTTTCCGGGTGCTGGCCATCCTGCTCTTCCGGCCTGGTGGCTTCGTCACCGACTTCTCGGATTTCGACTACTACTACGCCTGGGGCGAGCTGGAGGCCATGGGGCACCGCACCTGGGTGGATCTCTGGAACGTCTACCCGCCCCTCTTCACCGGCCTCATGCTCTGGATCTTCCGCCTGGCTGCGGCCATCCCTCGCTGGGTGGAGCCCCGCCTCTTCTTCCACGTGTTGCTCGCCGGCGCCCTGCTCCTTTTCGACACGGGCAACCTGGTGCTGCTCTATCGCCTGGCCCGGAGACTGACCCCGGAGGTTTCGTCCCCGCTTTCGGCTCCTGGAGAGCCGTCCCTGGGGACGGGCCTGCGGACGCCCCTGCTCTACGCCCTCTTCTTCGCCCCGGTCTACACCCTGCTGGGCTGGTTCGAGGTCATGCCCCTCTTCTTCCTGCTCCTGGGCCTGGACCTGCTCCTGAGCCCGGCCCGCTGGGGGTGGCTGGGGAGTGCGGTGGCCGCCGGCCTGGGCTTCCTGACCAAGCTGACCCCGGCCCTGCTGGTGCCGGTGGCCGTCCGCTGGCTGGGGGCCCGGCTGAGCTGGGACGCGGCCCGGCGGGAGTGGTTTCGGCCCACCTCCCCGGGGAACCTGGGGCGGCCGGGCCTCTACCTGGCCCTCTTCCTGGCCACGGTGGTCCTGGGCTGGGCCCCCTTCGTCCGCCAGAACCCATCCCTGGCCCTGGCCGTCTTCCGCATCCAGGCCATCCGCCCGCCCTGGCAGAGCCTCTGGGCCCTGCTGGACGGCTACACCAGCTTCGGCTGGGTGCCCCTGGACCTGCGCAACCTCCAGGGATTGGAGGGCGTCCTCTGGGAGAGCCGCCTGCCCTGGGGCTGGATCACCCTGGCCTTCGCCCTGGTCTACCTCTGGCTCTACACCCGCCCCTTCGCCTGGGAGCGGCCCCGGACTGTGGTGGCTTTCACCGGGGTCAGCCTGGTCTGGCTCTTCCTCTACAGCAAGGGCTGGAGCCCCCAGTTCGTGGTCTGGCTCCTGGCCTTCATCGCCCTGCTCCTGCCCAACCTGCGGGGCGTGATGGTGGCCATCGCGTTGACGCTCCTCAACTTCGTGGAGGCGGACGTCTACCTGATCCTGCTGCCCGAGGAGACCGGGCTGCTCTGGGCCACGGTCCTGCTGCGCACCGGCTTCCTGCTCCTCCTGGCCGGGGAGTTCCTGGGCTTGATCTGGCCCCAGCCGCGGACCAGGGCCCGTTTGGGGCGGATCAGCGCCCAGGCCACCTGGGCCCTCCTGGGGGTGAGCCTCCTGGCCGGGCTGCTGGCGGCTCCCCGCATGGCCCAGGCCTACCGCCAGCGTCGCCTGGCCGAGCACCCCTGCCCCGGCGCGGTGGCCTTCCTGGAGCAGGAGGCGGAGTGGCCCAACCGCCTCATCGTGGCGGAACAGATCCAGGTCTGGCATGCGTTCTACCCCTGGCTGCGGCAGAGGTACGCCTTCCGGATCCTGGACAGCTACGGCGTGGGCCAGGATCCGGCCCAGGTGGTGGCCCGCCACCTGGCGCCCCTGGCCGCCCAGGACGAGTTCTGGTGGATCCAGATGGATGACCCCGAGCCCGGGCCTCTCTTCGCCCCGGCCCTCTTCCCGGATTTTCGCATCCGCCTGGTCGAGGAGCGCTCCTTCGGCGCCTGCACCCTGGCCCGGGCCGTGCCCCTCCCGGAGCAGCCCCTGGCCAGCGCGGACGTGGCCGGCGGGCCCATCCTGCTCCTGAAGGCCGTGCTGGATCGGCCTGCCCCTGGGGAGGCCCTGCACCTGGTTCTCTACTGGCAGGCCCAGGCTCCGGTGCAGGAGAGCTACACCGTCTTCACCCAGCTGCTGGACGAGCAGGGGCGGCTGGTGGCCCAGCAGGACAACCTGCCCGTCACCGGCCTGGCCCCCACGGAGACCTGGCAGCCCGGCCTGCCTATCCGGGATCCCTACCGCCTGGCCATCCCGCCGGACGCCTCCCCTGGGCATGATCGGCTGCTGGTGGGCCTCTACACCGCTGCAGGGCGTCGTCCACTCCTTCTGGCCGATGGGCAGCAGCAGGAGTTTGTGGAATTCCCCATCACTCTGGAATAATGACGCCATGCGCGCACCCTCATCCCAAACCCGCTCGGCCGTGCGGGACATCGCCATCCAAGATCGCAGCATCGCCTTCCTCATCGCCGCCTTCCTCCTGGCCTGCTACCTGATCACCTACACCGGAGTGATCCAGAGCAGCGATGGCCTGGCCATGTTCGCCACCACGGAGAGCCTGGTGCGCCGGGGCGAGGCCGACGCCAACCAGATCCTCTGGATGGGGCTCCAGCAGGGCAGTTTCGGCCCGGACGGCAACCTCTACAGCCGCAAGGGGCTGGGCATGCCTCTCCTGGCCTGGCCCCTGGTCTGGCTGGCCCACAATTGGGCCGCCCTGGGATTAGTGCAGGCCGCCCTACTCCTCAACCCGCTTCTCACCGCCTGGACCGGCGGCCTCCTCTACCGGACGGGGATGCGCCTGGGCTGGCCCCGCACCGTGGCCGGTCTGGTAGCCCTGGTCTTCGGTCTGGCCACCCTGGCCTGGCCCTACAGCCAGACCTTCTTCAGCGATCCAGTGGCGGGCTGGGGGCTCTTCGGCGCCCTCTAC
>WGCB01000140.1 GCA_015494005.1 Caldilineaceae bacterium | reverse complement strand
TCCCTGAGCACTGGAATTCCCTGACAACTTTTGCGTGCACCCGCCCTCTCGGCAATTCTTGTCAAAAGCACCCGGCGTTAGTACAATTACGCGGCGCGTCGCGGACCAAAGCGGCCTCCGCTCAAATGGGAGCGCCTGGCTGTCGCTGGGATCCGCGCCGCCCGCGTCGAACCGTCCCGTTCCCACGTTGGAGGATGAAGCCATGGCCAAGAAGCGCGTTTCCTACACCTGGATGGAGGACCCGAAGGAGGTCATCGTCCTGGTGAACCAGTCCCGGAAGAACTTCATCCTGGACCTGCCGGCCGGCCGCTACCGGCTGGACGCGGGCCGGCGCATGCGCACCCTGCGCTCCATCCTGGACCTGCCCCAGATCCAGGCCCTGGTGGAGCAGGGCGAGCTGGCTGTGGTAGAAGAATAGAGTGGACGAATAGAGTGGAAGAACAGAGCGGGGCGGAAGAATAGAGCGGGCTGCGACTGGCAGCCCTAGCCAAGTTCGGTGTCACGATGCCCACATTGCTTCTCGTCGATGGCCATTCCCAGGCCTATCGGGCCTTCTTCGGCCTGAAAACTCCCCTGATGACCCGGCGCGGTGAGCTCACCACCGCGGTCTTCGGCTTCGCGCGCAAGCTGCTCAGCGTGATCAAGGAGTACCGGCCGGAGTACATCGGCGTGGCCTTCGACGTGGGCGAGACCTGGCGCCATCGGGAGTTCCCCGAGTACAAGGCCACCCGGGAGCGCATGCCCGACGAGATGCACGACCAGATGAGCCGCATCGAGGAGCTCCTGAAGGCCTTCAACATCCCCATCATCACCTACGACAACTACGAGGCCGACGACGTGCTGGGCACCCTGGCCCGCAAGGCCGCGGACCAGGGCTTCGATGTGCTCATCCTCACCGGGGACCGGGACATGTTCCAGCTGGTGGACGACCACATCAAGATCCTCTACACCAGCGGGGGCCCCAATCCCCGGACCATCCCCTACGGGCCGGAGGAGGTCTACGAACGCTACGGCCTGACGCCCCAGCAGTTCATCGACATGAAGGCCCTGGTGGGGGATCCCTCGGACAACATCCCCGGCGTGCCAGGCATCGGCGAGAAGACGGCCATCAAGCTCCTGAAAAAGTACGGCACCATCGAGAACCTCTACGCCCACATCGACGAGATCGGCGGGCCCAAGACCCGGGCCAACCTCCTGGCCTACAAGGAGCAGGTCCTGCGCAACAAGAAGCTGGTCACCATCATCACCGACCTGCCCCTGGACGTGGATCTGGAGTCCCTGCGCTGGCAGGGCTACGATCCGGAGGCCGTCCGCCGCCTCTTCGAGGAGCTGGAGTTCCGCAGCCTGCTCCGGGAGCTCTCTCAGCTGGGGGAAGCGGTGCCAGCCGAACCGGGCGGCAACGGAGCGGGGAGCGGCCAGCTCTCCCTCTTCGGGCCGGAGGGGGGCGGAGCCGTGGCCCTGGGCGGCCCGGAGCAGGCGACCGGCTACAAGGTCATCCACCAGGACCAGGAGCTCCGGGAGGCGGTCCAGGCCCTGGCCCAGGCGGAGCGGGTGAGCTTCGACGTGGAGACCACCAGCACCAGCGCCATGCGGGCCCGGTTGGTGGGGCTGGGCCTGGCCTGGCAGAAGGGCGAGGCGGTCTACCTGCCTGTGGACCACCAGGACGGCCAGCAGCTGGCCTGGGCGCATGTGCGGGAGGCCATCCAGCCCGTCTTCCAGGACCCGGACAAGCCCAAGCTGGCCCACAACACCAAGTACGACCTCATCGTCTGCCGCCGCCACGGCCTGGAGGTCCAGGGACAGCTCCACGACACCATGATCATGGCCTGGCTCCTGGACCCGGCCAGCCGGGCCCTGAACCTGAAGAGCCAGGCCAACCTGGAGCTGGGCTGGGTGATGACCGAGCTCAAGTCCCTCATCGGCAGCGGACGCAAGCAGATCACCATGGACAAGGTGCCCATCCAGGACGTGGCCCTCTACTGCGGCGCGGACGTGGACGCGGTGCTCCAGCTCTACGACGTGCTGGCCCCCCGGCTCCAGGAGGAGGGCATGTGGGACCTCTACGTCAACCTGGAGCTGCCCCTGTTGCCCGTCCTGGCGGACATGGAGATGGCTGGCATCCTCCTGGACACGGAGTACCTGGCCAACCTCTCGGGCCAGCTGGCCCAGCGCCTGCGGGAGATCGAGGAGCGCCTCTTCCAGATCGTGGGCCATCCCTTCAACCTGCGCAGCACCCAGCAGCTGAGCCAGGTGCTCTTCGGCGAGCTGGCCTTCCCCACCAAGGGGCTGCGCAAGACCCGCTCCGGCTTCTACAGCACCGCGGTGAGCGAGCTGGAGAAGCTGAGCGTGGACACCACGAAACTCAGCGCCACCCAGCAGGAGGTGCTGGAGCTCATCTTCGAGCACCGGCAGCTGGAGAAGCTGCGGGGCACTTACGTGGATGCCCTGCCTGCCCTGGTCAACCCGGAGACCAAGCGGCTGCACACCAGCTTCAACCAGACGGGCACCTCCACGGGCCGCCTGAGTAGCAGCGACCCCAACCTGCAGAACATCCCCATCCGCACGGAGCTGGGGCGGCAGATCCGGCGGGCCTTCATCGCCCCACCTGGCTGGCAGCTCCTGGCCGCGGACTACAGCCAGGTGGAGCTGCGCATCCTGGCCCACGTGGCCCAGGAGCCGGGCCTGCTGGAGGCCTTCCGCCAGGGGCTGGACATCCACAAGGCCACTGCGGCCAAGCTGTTCAAGGTGCCCGTGGAGCAGGTGACCCGGGAGATGCGGGCCCTGGCCAAGACCATCAACTTCGCCACCATCTACGGGGTGAGCGCCTACGGCCTGAGCGTGCGCACGGACATGAGCCCGCCCGAGGCCCAGCAGTTCCTGGACCAATACTTCGAGACCTATCCCAAGGTGCGGGAGTACATCACCCGCACCATCCAACAGGCCAACGAGCTGGGCTACGTGCAGACCTTGCTGGGCCGCAAGCGCTTCTTCCCCGAGCTGCAGAACCCGCGCCTGCCCTACAACCAGCGCCAGGCCATCGAGCGGGCGGCCATCAACGCCCCCATCCAGGGCTCCGCGGCGGACATCATCAAGATCGCCATGATCCGCCTGCACCGGCGCCTGCAGGAGGAGGGCTACCAGGCCCGGATGCTCCTCCAGGTGCACGACGAGCTGGTCCTGGAGCTGCCCGAGGCGGAGCGGGCCCCGGTGGCGGCCCTGGTGCGGGAGGTCATGGAGGGGGCCTACCAGCTGGAGGTGCCCTTGAAAGTGGACGTGGAGATTGGTCCCAACTGGCTGGACATGGAGACGGTCTGATTCTTCCCCGGCACGAAACGCAGAAAGCGAACGGTGACGACGACATGCTACGCGAGCAAGTGAAGGACATTCTCATCCAGGCCGTCCAGGCCGCGGAAGCGGACCACGTCCTGCCCCCGGTGCCCATCCCGGAGCCGGAGATCATGCGGCCCAAACAGGCCTCCCACGGGGACTACAGCAGCAACGTGGCCCTGGTCCTGGCCTCCGCGGTGAAGAAGGCCACGGGCGAGAAGGTCAACCCCCGGCAGATCGGCCAGGCCATCGCCGACCACATCCCCCAGAACGGCATGATCGGCGCGGTGGAGCTGGCCGGCCCGGGCTTCATCAACCTGCGCCTCTCCGACACCTGGCTCCAGGAGCAGGTGCGGACCATCATCCAGGCCGGGTCGGATTTCGGCCGGATCGACCGGGGCAAGGGGCAGCGCTGGCAGGTGGAGTTCGTCAGCGCCAACCCCACGGGGCCTCTGCACTTCGGCGGGGCCCGGAACGCGGTCCTGGGGGATTCCCTGAGCAACGTGCTGGAGGCGGCCAGCTACGACGTGCAGCGGGAGTTCTACGTCAACGACGCGGGGACCCAGTTCCAGCTCTTCGTGGAGACCCTCTACGCCCGCTACCTCCAGCTCCTGGGACGGGACGAGCCCCTGCCGGAAGGAGGCTACCAGGGAAGCTACGTCGTGGACTACGCCCGCCAGCTCCTGGAGCGGGAAGGGGAGCGTTTCGCCCAGATGCCCCGAGCGGAGGCCCTCCAGGCCCTGAAGCCCCTGGCCCGGGAGATCGTCCTGGCGGACCTGGAGGACGAGCTGGCCCTCATCGGCGTCCGCTTCGACAACTGGTTCAGCGAGCAGAGTCTCTACGACGAGGGGCTGGTGGAGCAGGTCCTGGAGCTGCTGCGCGAGCAGGGGGACATCGTGGAGAAGGACGGGGCCCTCTGGTTTCGGGCCAGCAAGTACCCGGGCAACGAGAAAGACGAGGTGGTGATCCGCTCCAATGGCCTGCCCACCTACTTCGCCAGCGACATCGCCTACCACTACGACAAGTTCATCCGCCGCAAGTTCGACACGGTGGTGGACGTCTGGGCCGTGGATCACCAGGGCCACGTGCCCCGGATGAAGGCCGTGATGATGGCCCTGGGCCTGGACCCGGAGCGGCTGATCATCCTGCTCTACAACCTGGTCAAGCTCATGCGGGGCGGCCAGGAGGTGAAGATGAGCAAGCGGGCCGGGGAGTTCGTCACCCTGCGGGAGGTGGTGCAGGAGGTGGGGCCCGACTCGGTGCGCTTCATGCTCCTGACCCGCAGCCCGGAGAGCGCCATCGAGTTCGACCTGAGCCTGGCCGTGGCTCAGAACAACGAGAACCCGGTCTACTACGTCCAGTACAGCCACGCCCGCATCTGCTCCATCCTGCGCCGGGCCCAGGAGCTGGGCTTCCATCCGGACGCGCTGGCCGACCAGGCCGATCCGGAGGTGCTGAAGCTGCTGACCCACCCCGCGGAGCTCACACTGATCCGCAAGATGCTGGAGCTGGAGGACCAGATCGACTTCGCGGTGGACAAGCTCTCGCCCCACAACCTGACCCACTACGCCATGGAGCTGGCCCGGACCTTCAACCTCTTTTACCGGGACTGCAAGGTGGTGGACGCGAGCAACGTGCCTTTGAGCCAGGCCCGCCTGCTCCTCTCCCTGGCAGCTCGCACGGTCCTGGCCCGGGTCCTCTCGCTGATGGGCATGTCCGCGCCGGAGAGCATGTAGCCCATCCAGGGCCCGAGAGACGAACAACGACACCGACGACCATGACCAAACAATCCCCCGAAACCCTGCAACCCGAACCGACCCATGCCGGACGCAACGGCCGCCAGCGGCCTCGTTTCCGGGTGCTGGTCAGTGACCCCCTCTCGGAGCGAGGGCTGGCCCCCCTGCGGGCCGCGCCGGACGTCCAGGTGGATGTGCGCCCGGGCCTCTCCCCGGAGGAGCTGCGGGCCGCCATCCCGGACTACCACGCCCTGCTGGTGCGCAGCGGCACCCAGGTGACCCGGGAGCTCATCGCTGCGGGGCGGCAGCTCCAGGTGATCGCCCGGGCCGGGGTGGGCGTGGACAACATCGACATCCAGGCCGCCACCCAGGCCGGCATCGTGGTGGTGAACGCCCCCACGGGCAACGTGGTGGCCGCCGCGGAGCACACCATCGCCCTGCTCATGGCCCTGGCCCGGCGGATCCCCCAGGCGGACCGGCACGTGCGGGCGGGCCAGTGGCAGCGCAGCCGCTTCCTGGGGGTGGAAGTGCGGGACAAGGTGCTGGGCATCATCGGCTTCGGTCGCATCGCCCAGGAGGTGGCCCAGCGAGCCCAAGGGCTGGGTATGCGCGTTCTGGCCTACGACCCCTACGTGACGCCGGAGTTCGCGGCCCAGCGAGGGGTGGAGCTGGTGACGCTGGAGACGCTCCTAGGCCAGGCGGATTTCGTCACCCTGCACGTGCCCCTGACCGAGGAGACCCGGCATCTGATGGACCGGGAGCGGCTGGCCCAGATGAAGCCCGGCGCCCGTCTGCTCAACGTCTCCCGGGGCGGGGTGGTGGACGAGGCCGCCCTGGTGGCCGCCTTGGAGGAAGGGCGCCTGGCCGGCGCGGCCCTGGACGTCTTCGAGCAGGAGCCCCTGCCCCCGGACAGTCCGCTGCTGGGCCATCCTGGGATCATCCTCACGCCCCACCTGGGGGGCAGCACGGTGGAGGCCCAGGAGAAAGTGGCCGCGGACGTGGCCGCCCAGGTCCTGGACGTGCTCCAGGGGCGGCCGGCCCGCTACGCGGTGAACGCGCCCATCATCCCTCCCAAGGACCTGGAGGCGCTGATCCCCTTCGTGGACCTGGCGGAACGAATGGGACGCTTCCTGCGTCAATTGGACGGCCAGGGGGTGGACGTCCTGGAG
>WGCB01000139.1 GCA_015494005.1 Caldilineaceae bacterium | reverse complement strand
TTCGCGGTGAGCACGGCCCTGTCCAAGGCCCAGGCCCATGGGCTGGCGGCCGTGGCGCTGGCTCACGCTGGTCACATCGGACGGGTGGGCGAGTGGGTGGAGATGGCCGGGCAAGCCGGTTTCATCGGCCTGGCCTGGTGCAACGGCGGGCGGCCGGGCGGCATCGTGGCCCCCTTCGGCGGAGCGGAACGACGCCTGGGCACCAACCCGGTGGCCGCGGCCGTCCCCTTGCCCGGGGAACCGCCCCTGGTGATGGACTTCGCCACCAGCGTGGTGGCCGAGGGCAAGGTGCGCATCGCCCGCAACAGCGGCAAGCCCATCCCAGAAGGCTGGATCCTGGACCGGGAGGGCCGCCCCAGCACCCGGCCTCAGGATCTCTACGCCGGGGGCGTGCTGCTCCCGGCCGCGGGGCACAAGGGCTACGGCCTCTCCCTGCTGGTGGAGCTGCTGGGCGGCGCCCTCACCGGAGCCGGCTGCCCCATCTTCCCCGGCTACGCGATGAACAACGGGGTGCTCTTCCTGGTGCTGGATCCAGGGGCCTTCCGCCCCCGGGAAGCCTTCGACGCGGACGCCCGTCGCCTGGTGGAGGCCATCCGGGCCACCCGGCCCGCGCCCGGCTTCCAGGAGGTGCTGCTGCCCGGGGAGCCGGAGCGCCGCACGGCCCAGGAGCGGCAGGCCCGGGGCATTCCCATGGACGCCACCACCTGGCAGGGGCTGCTGGAGGCCGCGGCCCGGCTCCGGGTCCCCTGGGGCGAGGACGCGTAGGGGCGAGGAAACAGGCGGGGGCGAAAACAGGTGGACGCGAAAACAGCGGGGCGAGATCCTCCCCGAGGGCGTGCAGCCCTGCCTGGGAAGACCTCGCCTCGTTGTGGGCGTTCGGTTGCAGACCGCTGCCTGCCCTACTTCTCCACCGGCTCACCTGCCTCGGACCAGCCCACGAAGCTGGGCGGGAAGGCCCGGGCGTTGTCGTAGCCCACCATCTGCAGGGCGGTCATGCCCATGGCGGCCCGGTGACCGGTCTTGCAGTAGGTGACCACCGGCTGCTCCTTGGGGATCTGGTCCAGGTTCTGCATCAGGGTGCGCAGGGGGACGTGGACCGCGCCGGGGATGTGCCCGGCCTCCCACTCCGGATCCTCCCGCACGTCCACCAGGGTCACATCCACACTGTCCATCAGGTCCTTCAGCTTCTCCACCGTGCCGATGGCGTAGTAGCCCTCGGGCACGTTGGGCAGGAAGGCCTGGGCCATGGCCAGCTTGTTCTGGTCCAGGCTGGGCATGGGGAAGGTCTCCGCCTGCGCCGGGGCCGGATCCGTGGGCATCTCCGCCGCGGTCCAACCCTTCCAGCTGGGCGGGAAGGCCCGCACGTTGTCGTAGCCCAGGAACTGGAGCACGGTCATGGTCATGGCTGCCCGGTGGCCGGAGCCGCAGTAGGTGACCACTGGCCGATCCGTGGGGATCTTGTCCAGGTTGTCCAGCAGCTCCCGCATGGGGATGTGGATGGCGCCGGGGATCACACCGGCCTCCACCTCGGCATCCTCCCGCACGTCCACCAGCAGCACGTCGGTGGAGTCCATCAACTCCTGCAGCTTGTCCACCGTGCCGATAGCCCAGTAGCCTTCGGGGATGGAGGCCATGAACTCGTCCATGGCGGCCACCGGGTCGAAGGCAGCCTGCTCCTGGGCCGCGACCCAGCCCTTCCAGCTGGGCGGGAAGGAGCGGACGTTCTCGTAGCCCAGGACGTGCAGGGCCGCGGTGCTCATGGCAGCCCGGTGCCCCGAGGAGCAGTAGACCACCACCGGCCGGTCCGTGGGGATCTGGTCCAGGTTCTTGGCCAGGGTGCGGATGGGGATGTTGATGGCCCCGGGGATGGCCCCCTCTGCGTACTCGCTGGGCTCCCGCACGTCCACCAGCAGGGGATCCGCACTCTCCATGAAGTCCTTCAGCTTCTCCACCGTGCCGATGGCGTAGAAGCCCTCGGGGATGTTGCTCAGGAAGCCGTCCACCGCCTCCAGGAGCTCCGGCTGGATCTCGGGCACGGTGAAGGTCTCCGGCTCCGCTGGGGCCGGGTCCACCGGTTCGCCAGCCGCCGCCCACCCCTTGAAGCTGGGCGGGAAGGCCCGCACGTTGTCGTAGCCCAGGATCTCCAGGGCTGCGGCCGCCATCCCCGCCCGGTGACCGGAGGCGCAGTAGGTGACCACCGGCCGGTCTGTGGGGATCTTGTCCAGGTTCTTGGCCAGCTCCCGGATGGGGATGTGGATGGCCCCGGGGATCACCCCCTTCTCCACCTCGGCCGGCTCCCGCACGTCCACCAGGAGCACATCCCCGGCCTCCATCAGGTCCTTGAGCTTGTCCACTTGACCGATGGCCAGGTAGCCCTCGGGGATGTTGCTCAGGAAGTTGTCCACCGCGGCCACCAGGTCGAACTCGGCGGCCGCGGGCGCGGCAGGCGCGGCGGGGGCCTCCGTGGGTGCAGGGGCCTCGGTGGTCGCGGGCGCTTCCTCCACCTGGGCCAGGGGCTGGGCCAGGGGAGCGGGCTCCTCCACCACCGGCGCGGCCTCCTTCTTGCCACAGCCGGCCAGGACCAGAGCCAGGATGAGCAACACGCTGAGGATCAACCGCTGTTTCTTGTTTCTGCTCATGGGAGTTCACTCCTTGTCACTGGTGTGAAACTGGTGTGAGAACGATGGGAACGACGCCTAGTTCACCCGGTGGCGCTGCCATCCACGCCACCGTTTCATAGCCGGATTCCGGGTGGGGGCTCAATCCTTCCGAGTGCGCTTGGCCTGCTTCTCCTCGGCCATGGTGGCCAGGATCTCCTCCACCCACTTGGGATACTCCAGGTAGGCCTCCTCCTCGTCCACATAGCCACTGAGCATGGCTGGCAGGGCCTGGTAGACATAGGTGAAGTAGAGGTGGCCGATGAGGAGCACGGTCAACACGAACATGGAGAGGTCGTGGATCATGGCCGTGATGGCCAGGCCGTTGGCCCCCAGCTGATCCTTGGCCAGCCAGAGTACCAGGCCCGTAGCCACGATGAAGAAGGACATGATCACCACCCCGGCGTGGTGGAGCTTCTGCCCTGCGTTCAGCCGCCCTTGGGGAGGCATCTCCGCGGCGTGGCCCATGAAGTAGCGGTAGGCGTGCTTCAGCCACTCCAGGTCGTCTCTGGTGTAGTGGAAGGAGTCCACCAGCAGCTCCCGAGCCCCGCGCCGGTCCACCAGGAGGTAGAGCACCGGGACCAACATGAAGCCCACGGCAGCGATGCGGTGGATCAGCCGGGTGTATCCCCCGGCCGCCAGGAAGCCCAGGGGCTGCCAGAGCAAGGGGAGCCCGGTGAGGAGGAGCAGCAGGAACGAGGTGGCCAGCAGCCAGTGGACCACCCGCTGGCCTGGGCGGTAGCGCAGGATGCGGTGATGGATGGGCAGGGAGCCTTCGGACGTCTCTTGGGTCTCCTGGGTGACCAGATCCTGGGTGGCCATGCTACACCTCCTTCTCGTTCGACTGGGCTTCTGCGCCTGGGGGCTCCTCGCCCTGGGCCGTCAGCTGGGCTTCGTGTTCCGCCAGCCGGGCCTGGAAGCGGCGATGGAACTCCTCCAGCTCTTTCATGTGGTTGCGCCGGGCGATGACCGCGGCGATCCCGGTCACGGCCAGGCTCAGGCCAGTGAGGCTGATGCTGGCCGGCTGCACCACCTTCTGCCACAGGTTGATCATGGCCGTGGGCTTGGGATCCACGGGCAGCTCCAGCTCCGCCGGCTCGTCCGGGAGCACCAGGATCACCCCCAGGCCGCCGGACTCGGTCTCGCCGTAGACCTGGGCCTTGGGGAAGCGATGCTTGATGGCCTCCACTCGCTGGCGGGCCTCGGCCAGGATGGCCTCCCGCTCGCCGTACTTGAGGGCGTGGTTGGGGCAGGTCTTCACGCACCAGGGCGTGCCCCCCGCCTTGACCACGTCCGCGCAGGCCACGCACTTGCTCACCCGGCCGTTCACCAGCTTGGGCACGTGGAAGGGACAGGCCTCCACGCAGTAGCCACAGCCGCTGCAGATCTCCGGGTTGACCAGGGTCAGGCCGTTCTCCTTGTAGAGGGCGCCGGTGGGGCAGACGGTCACGCAGGCGGCGTCCGCGCAGTGGTAGCAGCGATGGTTCTGGAAGGAGCCCTTCAGATCCGGGAAGGTGCCCCGGGTCTGCTCCTTGATCTCGATGTAGTGGACATCCGGGGGTAGTTCGTTGCCCACGTTGCAGGCCGCCACGCAGGCCTGGCAGCCGATGCAGCGAGCCAGATCCAGCAGAAAGGCATAGGTGGTCATGTCACGCCTCCTTCACGAGCCGCACGAAGTTCACCCGCATCCCGGCGCCGCCGCAGATGGGATCGAGTTTGTACGTGGTCTGTAGCTTGGTGTCGCTGGCCCCCTTGCCGTAGGCCCGGCGCAGCCAGGGGGATTCGTGGCCGAAGCCATGGACCATGAAGACCGCGTCCGGGCGGATGCGCTGGGTGGCCTTCACCTTGATGGGACCGCTGCGGGCCCCGTCCTGGTTCTCCACCATGACGTAGTCGCCGTTGGCCAGCCCCATGCCCTTGGCCACGTCCTCGTTGACCCAGACCTCGTTCTCCGGGTAGAGGGCGTGGAGCAGGGGGGTGTTCTGGGTCTTGGCGAAGGTGTGCACCGGGTGCCGCCCGTAGAGGAGCCGGAAGTAGCCCTCGGGCGGCTCCTCCACCGGCTCGTAGACGGGCAGGGGATCCAGGCCAGCCAGGGCCAGCTCCTCCGAGTAGAGCTGGATCTTGCCCGTGGGGGTGTGGAAGGGGGAGCGCCCCTTGTAGTCCTCCAGGTAGGGCTTCCCCTTCTGGAGGATGATGCCCTTCTCCTCCCGGACCTTGTCCAGGTCCATGCCGATGGACTTGAGCCGGGTGTTCAGGTACTCCTCCACGGTCTCCCATTTGAAATACTTCTCCAACCCCAGGCGCAGGCCCAGCTCCCGGGCCATCCACCAGCCCGGCCTGGTGTCGTAGAGGGGCTCGATGGCCGGCTCCCGGATGGCGATGTAGGGGGTCTTGTGGGCCACGACCCAGAGCTCATCGTAGCGCTCCAGGTAGGTGGCCTCGGGCAGGACCACATCGGCCCAGGGGATGTGCTCCTGGGGCAGGACGTCGATGACCAGCACGAAGTCCAGCTTGCGCAGGGCCTCCTTGGTGCGCTCCGGGTTGGGGATGGAGTTGAGCAGGTTCACGCCGTAGACGATCAGCCCTTTGATGGGGTAGGGCTCCCCGGTGATCATGGGCTCGATGAGCTCCTGCATGGCCGTGGCTCCTCGCAGGAACTTCTGGCGAGCGCCGTCGGCCCGGGCCTTGCCCGTGGGGCCCAGGGGCAGCTCCTTGCTCTCCTCGCCAGGCGCCGCGGAGCAGCCCCCGGCGCTGCCCGTCACCGCGAAG
>WGCB01000138.1 GCA_015494005.1 Caldilineaceae bacterium | reverse complement strand
CAGCCACAGGGAACAGGGACAGCGGTCCGGTCCGAAGCGCGCGCGGGACAAGAGGTCGATCAGGGGGGTCGTCATCACCAGGTCCCCCAGCCAGTTGGGGGCCAGCAGCAGGATGCGGGGGCCGTCCGTGGACGCCCGGGGCCTCATCACGGGGAATCCGGGCCGTCATCGCCCACCGGTTGTGACGGCGTGCTGGCGCGCCCCCGGGTCACCGCTTCGACCGCTTCCATGAGGGTCGCGATGTCCACCTTCTCCCCCTTGGTGAGGGTCAGGACGCGAGCGTTGGGCCGCTTGCGGGGGATCCAGCCACCGCCGTCCCCGGGGCTGAAAAGCCCCACCGTGGGTACCCCGAGGGCCACGGCCATGTGGAAGAAATCGGTATTCCCAGCCAGGAAGAGGTTGCACTGGGACAGCAGCAGCACCCGGTCCAGCAGGTCCTCGCACGGCAGGCCCACCGGGGGCTGGCCCAGCCGGCCCTGGAATTCCCGGGTGCGGCCGTCGGCATTCGGAGAACCCAGCGGCACCACCTTGCACACCAGCTGGGTGCCGAGCTGCCGCGCGAGGAATTCCAGGTTGTCCAGGGCGAAGGCGAAGCCCGACTTGCCCGCGCCGGGGTCGATGCCGATGAGCATCTGGTCCGGGTTCGGCTTGTGGAAGTGGACCTGCTGCGCCATATGCCGGACCCGGTCCAGAGGCAGGGGCCACCGGAAATCCAAAGGATGCGTATCCAGGCACAGGAATGGGGCCAGACGCAGGATGCGGTCGCCCAGGTATCCCTCGTCCGCCTCGTCCTGCACCGGTTTCGGCCGCAGCTCCAGGTTTACCGCCGGATAGCACTTCCGGTGGGACGGGCCCAGCCGCAGCCGCGCGCCCGAGGCCAGTGCCGCCAGTTCCAGGCGGGAATGGGGGCTGAACGAGGCCACCACGGCCATGTCGTATTCCTCACGGCCCAGCTTCTTCAGCAGGGAGGCGAAGGCCGGCCGCCAGGGACTCAACTGCCCTTCGCGGTACAGGGTGCAGTGCCGCGCCAGGCCGCTGGGCACAATCAGGGGCGCGTGTTCCTCGGGGGCCAGGAAGTCGATCTCCAGGCCGGGATGAAGCCGGCGCAGGGCGTTGAGCAGCGGCGCGTGGAAGAGCAGCTCGCTCAGATCCCCGGTGTCGATGCAGAGCAGACGCGACTGCGCGGTCAGGGCCCCGGGCACGGCGAACGGGGTGTCCTGGACCTTGCTGTAGAAAGGCCGCATCAGGGTGGCCAGGAATCCGCTTTCACCCACGGTGGAACGCTCCCGTCATCGATCCAGCACGCCCGGGAAGATGGTTTCCCAGACCTGCGTCACGTGGCCTACGGTCACGAACTCCACGGCCTCCCGGACCTCCTCGGGAATGTCCTCCAGATCGACGGCGTTGGCCTCGGGGATGATGATGCGGCGGATGCCGGCGCGGTGGGCAGCCAGCACCTTCTCCAACAGCCCCCCGATGGGCAGCACGGCCCCGGTGAGGGTGATCTCGCCGGTCATGGCGGTGCGCCGGTCGATAGGTTTCTTCAACAGGAGCGACAGCAGCACCGAAGCCATGGCGATGCCCGCGCTGGGGCCGTCCTTGGGGATGGCGCCGGCCGGCAGGTGGATGTGCACGTCCCGCTTGGTGAAGAAATCCTTGTACTCCTCGCGGGCGCCGAAGCGGTGCCGCAGGTAGCTGTAGGCCGCGCTGGCGGACTCCTGCATGACGCTGCCCACCTGGCCGGTGAGGTTCAGGGCCCCGCGTCCCCCGGGCAGGGATACGCCCTCGATATAGAGGATCTTTCCCCCCACCTGGGTCCAGGCCAGCCCCGTCACCACGCCCACCTGCAGGCGCTTGCGCAGGGTGTCCTCCCGGTAGCTGGGCGGCCCCAGGTAGTCCTCCAGGTTGCGGGCTGTGACGCTCTGCTTCTTCTTCTTCCCCTTGGCCACGTCCGTGGCCACCTTCCGGCACACCGATCCGATCTCCCGCTCCAGGTTGCGCACCCCCGCCTCGCGGGTGTGGTTCTCGATGATGGCCATCAGGCCCGCATCGGTAAAGCGGATGTTCTTCGTGGTCAGTCCGTTGGCTTCGACCTGGCGCGGCACCAGGTACCGCTTGGCGATCTGCAGCTTCTCCAGGTTGGTGTAACCGGGCAGCTGGATCACCTCCATGCGGTCCAGCAGCGGGCGCGGGATGGTGTCGAGCATGTTGGCCGTGGTGATGAACATCACCTTGGAAAGGTCGAAGGGCAGGGTGAGATAGTGGTCGGTGAAGGAGGAGTTCTGCTCCGGATCCAGGACCTCCAGCAGGGCGCTGGCCGGGTCGCCGCGGAAGTCCTGCCCCAGCTTGTCGATCTCGTCCAGCATGAAGACGGGGTTGTTGGTGCCGCATTCCTTCAGACCGGCGATGATCCGCCCGGGCATGGCCCCGACGTAGGTCCGCCGGTGCCCGCGGATCTCGGCCTCGTCACGCATTCCCCCCAGGGAAAAGCGGAAGAACTTGCGGCCCACGGCCTCGGCAATGCTGCGGCCCAGGCTGGTCTTGCCCACGCCGGGAGGCCCGGCCAGGCAGAGGATGGGTCCGCGGTGGTCATGCTTCAGCTTGCGCACAGCCAGGTACTCGATGATCCGTTCCTTGACGTCCTCCAGGCCGTAGTGGTCTCTCTCCAGCACCTCCTCGGCCCGCTTGAGATTCAGTTTGTCCTCGCTGGCGGTATTCCACGGCAGATCCAGGATCCAGTCCAGGTAGGTCTTGCTGACGGTGTACTCGCTGGCGCCCGGGGACATGCGCGACAGGCGATCGAACTCCCGCTCGGCGGCGGCCTGCACCTTTTCCGGCAGGTCGGCCTCGGCGATGCGCGCCTTCAGCTCGTCCAGCTCCACCGAGCCCTCGTCGGCGTCCCCCAGTTCGCGCTGGATGGCCTTCAGCTGCTGCCGCAGGTAGTATTCGCGCTGGTCCTTGTCGATGGACTTGCGCACGCGGGTCTGCAGCTTCTGTCCCAGCTCCAGCACGTCCAGCTCCCGCAGGACGATCTTGGACAGCATCTGCAGGCGCTTGCGCGGCGCGGGCTCCTCGAGGATCTGCTGCTTCTCGGCCACCTCGATGTCCAGGTTCGTGGCCACCAGGTCGGCCAGGCGGCCCGGGTCGTCGATGTTCATCACCACGACCTTGAGTTCCTCGCTCAGCGACTCGGT
>WGCB01000137.1 GCA_015494005.1 Caldilineaceae bacterium | reverse complement strand
CTGCACGGCCGCGAGTCGGGTCCAGCCTCCCCGCCCTGCTCATCCTGTTCGCCGCCAGCCTCTTCCTGGTCGGTTTCGGCAGCCCGCCCACCCTGGTGGACCGGGACCAGGCGCCCAGCTACCGGTTGACAGTGGGCCAGCAGCGCCAGATGGTGACGGCCCAACAGCCGCCCCCGGTGACCAGCCGGGCCGTGCTCCTCTACGACGTGGACGCGGACCGGGTGCTCATGGCCCAGAACGCCACCCTGGCCTTGCCCCCAGCCAGCCTGACCAAGCTGCTCACGGCCCTGATGATCCTGGAGGAGGGCAACCTGGACGCCAAGGTCCAGATCCAGCCCGGGGACCTGGCGCCTGGGGCCAGCATGGGGCTCCAGGCCGGGGAGGTGCTGACGGTGGAACAGCTGCTCTGGGGCCTGCTCATCCCCAGCGGCAACGATGCGGCCATGGCCCTGGCCCGTCACAGCGCCGGCACCGTGGACGTTTTCGTGCAGCGCATGAACATCCGGGCCCAGGAGCTGGGGCTGGAGCAGACGCACTTCGCCAACCCCCACGGCCTGGACGCGCCGGGCCACACCAGCAGCGCCCAGGATCTGCTCACCCTGGCCAAGCTGAACCTGCAGTACCCGCTCTTCCGGGAGATCGTGGCCACCCGCTCCACCACCGTGGCCGGTCACCTGCTCAACAACACCAACCGGCTCCTGAGCACCTTCCCCGGCGCGGACGGCATCAAGACCGGCACCACCGACGCCGCGGGCCAGTGCCTGGTGGCCAGCATCACCCGGGGAGGGCACCAGGTCATCGCCATCGTCCTGGGCAGCGGGGATCGCTACGGCGAGGTGGAGGCCATCTACCGCCGCTACCAGGAGAACTACCGCTGGCAGCGGGGCTGGGGACGGCCGGGCCTCACCCTGGCGGACCGGCTCTTCGATCCCCAGGGCAAGCTCTGGCTCCTCCGCCCCCAGGGCCTGCCGCCGGAGGTCTTCCTGCCCCGCTGGGAGCAGCTGCGGCTGACCAGCTACCGGCGCCTGCAGCTTCCGCCCCCGGGCCAGCCCTGGACCGCGGGCATGGTGGTGGGTCAGCTGGAGTGGCGCCTGGGGGACGAGGTCATCGGGGTGCAGCCGCTGGTCTTGGAATAAAATCCGGGCCGTGAAAGTGAAACAACGATCGGTGGGTTGGTTGGTTGATTGGTTTCGAGGAGGTATTTCTCGGATTCGCGGTCAACAGCCTTCGTCTTCTGACCATCGCCTTCCGTCCATCGCCTTCCGTCCTTTTGTCCTTCCATCATCCATTCGCCCAATCACTCAGCCACCTTTCCATGCCCGAAGAACGACTCCAGAAAGTGTTGGCCGCGGCAGGTGTCGCCAGCCGACGAGCCGCAGAGAAGCTGATCACCGCGGGGCGGGTGCGGGTGGACGGCCGCATCGTCACCGAGCTGGGCACCAAGGTGGACCCGGCCAAGGTCACCATCACCGTGGACGGCAAGCCCATCCGCGTCCCCCAGGAGCACGTCTACATCAAGCTCTACAAGCCCCGAGGGGTGATCAGCGACATGGGCGGGGACGCGGAGGGCCGCCCCAACGTCTCCCAGTTCCTGCCGCCGGGGACGCCCCGGGTCTTCCCTGTGGGCCGGCTGGACCGGAACAGCGAGGGCCTCATGCTCCTCACCGACGATGGGGCGCTGGCCCACAAGCTGACCCATCCCCGCTACGAGCACCCCAAGGTCTACTACGTCCTGGTGGACCGCATGCCCACCATGGCCGAGCTGGAGCGGCTGCGCACGGGCATCGAGCTGCCGGAGGAGGCGGGCAAGACCGCTCCGGCCCAGGTGGAGGTGGTCCACCACCCGCCGCCGGAGCTGGTCCTGGCCCCGGGACCCAAGCAGGGCGTCTGGCTGCGCTTCGTCCTGCGGGAGGGGAAGAAGCGGCAGATCCGCCACATGCTGGCCGCGGTGGGCCTCCAGACCCGACGGCTGATCCGCTGGGCCATCGGGCCCCTGATCCTGGGCAGCATGAAGCCTGGGGAAGCCCAGCCCCTCTCCCGCAAGGAGATCGCCGCCCTGCGCTTCCAGGTGGGCCAGCCTCGGTCGGAGAGGAAGCCCCTGCCCCCAGGAACCGGGCGCAAGAGCCGTCCCCAGACCCGGAAGGGGCGCTCGGGTGGGCGCCAGAAACCCCGCCGGAAGCCCGGGAAATCGGGCAGGCGTTGATGGAAGCCACAATCCCCGGGGCGCCCGGGGCCTGTGGTAGAATGAAGCCGGTAGCATGAAGTCAGATGAGAGGCAGGCAACCCCATGGAAACCCTGAGCATGGCCAATATTTCCACGCAGGACCCATCGGAACAGGAGACGCAGGACGAGGGCCTGGGCTCCAGGCCCTGGGCGCCGGTGATCGCCATCGACGGCCCGGCCGCCTCGGGCAAGAGCACCGTGGGCTACCGCCTGGCCCAGCGGCTCAACTACCTCTACTTCGACACCGGCGCCATGTACCGGGCTGTCACCTGGGCCGCGCTGCAGCGAGGGCTGGACCTGCACGACCAGGAGGCCATCGGTGAGCTGGCCCGCCGCCTGCACATCCAGGTCCGGGCCCCCACTCCGGCGGAGGAAGACGGCCGCCAGGCCACGGTCCTGGTGGACGGCCAGGATGTGACCTGGGCCATCCGCACGCCGGAGGTGGACCAGAACGTCTCGGTGGTGGCGGC
>WGCB01000136.1 GCA_015494005.1 Caldilineaceae bacterium | reverse complement strand
TCCCTGGCTCAAGCACTACGACCCGGCCGTGCCGCCCCACCTGGACTACCCCCGGATCCCCCTGCACCAGCTCCTGGCGGAGGCGGCGGAGCAGGCCCCGGACCGGACCTGCACCAACTTCTTCGGCCGCAGACGGAGCTACCGGGAGATCCACCAGGACGCGGACCGCTTCGCCTGGGCCCTGCAGCGGCGGGGCCTCCAGCCCGGGGAGCGGGTGGCCCTGCTCCTGCCCAACCTGCCCCAGTTCCTGGTGGCCTACTACGGCATCCTGCGGGCCGGGGGCGTGGTCACCCCATTGAACCCCCTCTACACCGCAAACGAGCTGGGCTTCCAGCTCTCGGACGCGGGGGCTCGCTTCCTGGTCACCATCCCCCTGTTCCTGGAGAAGGCGGTGGGCCTGCTGGCGACCACGCCCCTGGAGGGGATCCTGATCACCGGGGTGAGCGAGGCCCTGCCCTTCCCCAAGAGCTGGGCCATGGGGCTGAAGGAGCGCCTGCAGGTCCGGGGCGTGGACCGCAGCCGGGTGACGCCTTTCCCGGCCATGCTCCGGGAGAAGCCGCCCGGGGAGTGGCGGCCTCACCGGCCGGAGCCGGAGGAGATGGCGGTGCTCATCTACAGCGGCGGCACCACGGGGGTGGCCAAGGGCATCATGCTCTCCCACTTCGCGCTGGTAGCCAACGCCCACCAGATCCGGGCCTGGGGCCAGCTCAGCCAGGAGGACGGCATCCTGGCCGTACTGCCCCTCTTCCACGGCTTCGGCATGAGCGCCACCATGAACGCGGCGATCCTCAGCCACGGGGAGATCGTGCTCCTGCCCCGCTTCCAGCGCCGGGAGGTGCTGCGGGCCATCGAGACCCACCGGCCCAGCTTCATGCTGGGGGTGCCCACCATGTTCGTGGCCTTCAACCACATGCCCGACATCGACAAGTACGACCTCTCCAGCCTCAAGGCGGTCTACGTGGGCGCAGCCCCCCTGACCGAGGCCATCAAGGAGACCTTCGAGGCCAAGACCGGCGCCCGCATGATCGAGGGCTACGGCCTGACCGAGGCGGTGACGGCCATCATGGCCAACCCCTACCAGGGCCGGCACAAGGTGGGCAGCATCGGCATCCCCTTCCCGGACGTGGTGGCCAAGATCGTGGACCTGGAGACGGGCGAGGATCTGCCCCCGGGCCAGATCGGGGAGATCGTCCTGCGCAGCCCCACTTTGATGCTGGGCTACTGGAACCGGCCGGACGCCACAGCAGAGGCCATCCGGGAGGGCTGGCTCTTCACCGGGGATGTGGGGGCCATGGACGAGGACGGCTACTTCACCATCACCGACCGCAAGAAGGACATCATCATCGTGGGCGGCTTCAACGTCTTCCCCCGGGAGATCGAGGAGGTGCTCTACCAGCATCCCAAGGTGAAGGAGGGGGTGGCCATCGGCGTGCCCGACGACTTCCGCGGGGAGCGGATCAAGCTCTTCGTGGTCCTGAAGGAGGGGGAGCGGGCCACGGCCGAGGAGCTCATGGCCTACTTCCAGGAGCGCCTGACCGCCTACAAGGTGCCGTCGGAGATCGAGTTTCGGGAGGAGCTGCCCAAGAGCGCCATCGGGAAGATCCTGCGCAAGGAGCTGCGTGGGGAGATGGAGGGGAAGGATTGAGGGGAAGATTGGAGACTGAAGATTGAAGATTGAAGATTAAAGATTGGGCCGATGAGATGGGAGAGTCGAGAGTTAGAGATTAGAGATTTGCGAATGGGGGCACGGCTGGCTTTCCATCCGGTCATCTTGCCGCCCTGTCATCTTGCCACCCGGTCGTCTCTGCCTTCCGTCCCCGGTATCGACGTTCCCATCCAACTGTCCAATCCCAACTCTCAAACCTGATCCCAACGCACTATGACTTCCCTCAACGGCGGCGATCTCATCGCCCGAGTCCTCAAAAACCAAGGTGTCCCGTACATTTTCACCCTCATCGGCGGCCACATCTCCCCCATCCTGGTGGGGGCCAAACGCCAGGGCATCCGGGTCATCGACACCCGCCACGAGGCCACGGCCGTCTTCGCCGCGGACGCCACCGCGCGGCTCACGGGCATCCCGGGGGTGGCGGTGGTCACCGCGGGGCCGGGGGTGACCAACACGGTCACCGCGGTGAAGAACGCCCAGGTGGCCCAGTCCCCCCTGGTGCTCATCGGCGGGGCCGCGCCCACGGTGCTGCGAGGCCGGGGCGCGCTCCAGGACGTGGAACAGCTCCCCCTGCTCCGCTCCGCGGTGAAGTGGGCCACCTCTGTGAAGCGGCTGAAGCAGCTGATCCCCGCCCTGGAGGAGGCCTTCCGCCGGGCCCAGGAGGGCACGCCCGGCCCGGTCTTCGTGGAGACGCCGGTGGATCTCCTCTACCCGGAGGAGACGGTGCGGGAGCTCTACAGCCTGGGCAAGGCCCGGAGTCTGGGCCAGCGGGCGCTCAACGCCTACCTGGGCTGGCACGTGAACCGCCTCTTCGCGGGGAAGGAGCAGGCCCAAGCGGGGCCGGCCATTCGCCCCCTTCCTCCAGAGCCTAACCCAGACAAGGTGGCCCGGATCGCCGCCCGGCTGCGGGAAGCCCAGCACCCACTCCTGGTCATCGGCAGCCAGGCCCTGCTGGACGTGGCCCGGGCGCCGGAGCTGGTGGCCGGGGTGGAGCGGCTGGGCGCGCCGGTCTACCTCTCGGGCATGGCCCGGGGCCTGCTGGGGCGGGACCATCCCCTGCAGATGCGGCACAAGCGGCGCATGGCCCTGAAGGAGGCGGACTTCGTGCTCCTGGCCGGGGTGCCCTGCGACTTCCGCATGGACTACGGCCGTCACTTCCGGCGCAGCGCCTTCTACGCGGCAGCCAACCGGGACAAGCGGGACCTGACCCTGAACCGCAAGCCGAACGTGGGCGTGTTGGGGGACCCCGGCGCGTTCCTGCGGGCCCTGGCGGCCCACTTCTCGCCGGGCGAGCGCCCCTGGGCCGACTGGATCGCCCACCTGCGCCAGCGGGACCAGGAGCGGAACGAGGAGATCCGGCGCAAGGCCCTGGAGCCCACGGGCAAGGTCAACCCCCTGCACCTCTTCCTGGAGCTGGACCAGCGGCTGGGCCCGGACGCGGTGCTCATCGCGGACGGCGGAGACTTCGTGGCCACCGCGGCCTACATCCTGCAGCCGCCGGGTCCTCTGCGCTGGCTGGATCCGGGCCCCTTCGGCACCCTGGGCGTGGGCGCGGGCTTTGCCCTGGCCGCCAAGCTGCACCGGCCCCAGGCGGAGGTCTGGATCATCTACGGGGATGGCTCCTTCGGCTACTCCCTGACCGAGTTCGACACCTTCGTGCGCCACGGCCTGGCGGTGACCGGGGTGGTGGGCAACGACGCCAGCT
>WGCB01000135.1 GCA_015494005.1 Caldilineaceae bacterium | reverse complement strand
GGTCCGAGCCGATCCAGAAGGTGTTGGGAGGAGGGGTGGGGATCATCAGGGAGTTAGACCGAGAGATGCGGAGACACGGAGACAGGGAGACAAGGAGCGCCGCCGGGACCCAGGATCCCAATGGCCCAGTTTTCCGGTCACCTGGCTGCCCAGTCCCGGGCGGCCAGCTCCTGGACCAGGCGGTAGGCGCGGAGCAGGCGTTGAGGCGGGATGTCGGGCTGGACGAAGTGGCCCGTGTTGAAGATGAAGCCGCCGCCGGGCGCGTAGATGGAGAAGCGCTCGCGGATGTACTCCTCTAGGGCCTCGCCGTCGTAGGCCAGGAGGCCGTCCACCACGTCCAGGGAGCCATAGATGACGATCTGGTCCCCGTACTCCGCCTTGATGGTGCGGGGATCCATGCCCGCGCTCTCCTGGACCGGGTGCAGGCTGTGGTAGCCGGTCTCGATGATGTCGGGCAGCACGTCCAGGATGTAGCCGTCGCTGTGCAGGTTCACGTAGAGGCCCAGGGAGCGAGCGTGGTCCACCACCCGCCTGGCGTAGGGGCCGATCATGCGCCGCCACATGCGAGGGGAGAAGAGCATGGTGCGGTTGCTGCCCCAGTCATCGGAGAGGGTGATCATGTCCACCCCGGCGGCGGCCACGCTCTCCACCAGGCCGCAGAGCCAGTCCGCGTAGCGGTCGAACCAGGCCACCATCCGGTCCGGGTTCATGCCCAGGTTCAGCCAGCAGTTCTCGATGCCCAGGAAGGTGCTGGTTCCCTCCACGATGCCCCACATGTGGGCGATGATCCAGCGCCTGTCCCCCTGCTGGGCCACGGCCTGGGCCACGTTGACGCCGGCGAAGATCTCGTCCCAGGCGGTGAAGGTGAGCCACTTGGGGTCCCTGGGGTCGTCCAGGGGCAGCTCGGCCAGCTCGGTCACGTCCACCTGGCGGCCCAGCTGGTTGGGATAGGGCACGAAGCCCACGAAGATATCGATGCCGAACTCGTCCAGGAACTGCTCCCGAGGGCCGTATTCCGCCTCCAGCCGGTCCAGGAAGCGCCGCTCGTAGAGCCAGCAGTCCACCGGGGTGCGGTCCGTGGGCTGGCGATCCAGGGTGGCGCGCACGCGTTCTTTGGCGTTCAAAGGGGCTCCTTTTGGATGATAGCAGAATTGAGCGACTGGGTGAGCGAGGTTGGGCTCGCCAGCTGCCAGCTCCTGGCTCCCGCCCCCGGTTCACCTCCTGCTCACGCTTCGCCCTCCGGCGTCAGGTTCAGGATCCGGTCCCACTCGTCCAGGTCCACCCCGGCCACATAGCCGCTGTGGAAGCGCTCCAGGTAGATCTGGTCCCAGATGGGCACCACGCTGCGGATCTCCTGGGGCAGCTTGCGCAGGATCACCGCGTAGGCGTGCTCCAGCAGCCGGTAGCCCGAGGTGGGCGAACCCCGGAAGCGGGGATGGGGGTCGATGATGCCGTCCTCCACCATGGTCTGGTCCAGGACGTCGGACATGCGGTCCAGGAGCTCCAGCTTCCGCTCCCAGGGGGTGGAGAGGGGCAGGGCCTCCTCCACCAGGGGAGCCAGCCGCTGGTGCATGCGAGGCAGGCGGCGGAAGAAGGCCATGAGCCACTTGTCGTAGGGGAAGTAGCGGCGATCCAGGAGGAAGGCCAGCTGGATGCCCAGGCGGATGGCGTTGCTGAAGCGGGTGGTGGCGTAGAACTCGTCCTGGCGCAGGATGGCCCGCTTGAGCGCGTAGGTGCCCATGCCCGAGTAGTAGCGGCACCAGTGGGCGATGCGCCGCAGGCGCACCGGCTCCGGGTAGTAGCCCCGTAGGTGCTCCCGGATGGCGGTGAACTCGCCCCGAGGATCATGCCAGACCTCCCCGTTGATCACGTGGACGATGTCCTCCTCCGGGATGCTCAGCCACTCCTCGAGGGTGCGGGGTGGCCGCTCCAGGCCGATGGTGCGGGAGAGGAAGGCGGGCAGGCTGTCCGGGGCCAGGCCCACCCCGGCCACGTGCCCCTTGCGCAGGGAGTAGCCCCGGTAGGAGTCGGGCAGATGGGCCTGGACCGTCTCCAGGATGGCGTCCCGCTTCTCCTGGAAGATGGCCTCGGGCATGAGGGCGTCGATGCGCAGACCCCAGTGATGGTCCCGGGAGAGCTCGTCGTCCAGGCCCAGGGCATCGGAGCCGTAGCCGAAGACGCCAAAGGCGGTCTGGGCCGTCTCCTCGGGGAAGTGCTCCTGGAGGATAGGCAGCACGATTTCGTGGAAGAAGCGCCGGCTGACATCGATAATGGATTCAGACTGGCTCGGCACGATGCCTCCTGGAAAAGAAGAAGTAACGAGTAATGAGTAAAGGAGTAATGAGTAAAGGGTAAAACGGCCGGATCACTGACGCCCACCCTTTACTCATTACTCATTACGGATTACTCATTACGAATTACAGGTTCCGCACCCCCCTACTTCGCCGCTTCCTCCACGTTCTCCGCGGTGTAGACGGTGAAGGGGCCCATGAGCACGCGCAGGCCGGAATCCCGGGTGGGGTCCTTCTCGATGGTGTAGGAGCCCATGCGCCCGGCCTCGAAGGTCTGGCCCTCTTTGGCCTCGATCTGGCCCGTGGCCAGCAGATAGGTGACGTAGTAGGTCAGGTAGCCCAGGTCCTTGAAGCTCCACAGGGCGAACTCCGGCGCGCAGCCGTTCAGGGTGTAGCTGACCATCTCCGCGGGCAGGCCCAGGCCGCTCACCTTGACCTTGTCGCAGAGGCCCTCGTCCTGCATGGCCTTGGCCGCGGCCGCGATGCCCACGGTGGTGGGCGCCATGATCAGCTCCAGGTCCGGGTACTTGTCCACCAGGGCCAGGGCCTGGTTGTAGCTGTCCTCGGACTGGTCGTTGCCGTAGACCAGGTCCACCAGCTCCAGGTTGGCGTACTTGGGATCGTTCGCCAGCACGTCCTGGAAGGCCGCGTTCCAGGCATTCTGGTTGGCCGCGTCCGGGGAGGCGGAGAGGATGGCCAGCTTGCCGCCGTCCTCGCCCAGGATGTCCAGGGCCATGTCGGCCATGACCTTGCCCGTCTCGTCGAAGTCCACCTGGGCCACGAAGAAGTCCTCACCCTCCGCGGAGGGGATGGGCGAGTCCCAGGTGACCACGGTCATGCCGGCCTCCTTGGCGGCCTTGGCCGCGGGGACGATCTGGTCGCCGGCGTTGTTGGAGATCATGATGGCGTCCATGCCCTGGGTGGCCGCGGTGGTGACGATCTCGATCTGGCCCTGGACGCTGTTCTCCGGCGTGGGGCCCAGGAACTCCAGCTTGCCCGGGTTGCCGATCTCTTCGTGGGCCTCCTGCGCGCCCTGGTGGGCCTGATCGAAGACCAGGATGCCCAGGAACTTGGGCAGGAGGACCATGTCCACGCCCTCCTCCATGGCCCCTTCGCTGGCGGCCGGGGCGGCCTCCTCCGCGGCGGGTGCGGCTTCCTCAGCAGGGGCGGCGGCGGGCGGGGCCGGCGCGGCACAGGCCGTCAACAGGAAGACGGCGATCAACAACAGGCTGAGCACTTTCCAGAGTCTGTTCATGCGGCTTCTCCTTTCTGATGGGTTGCTTGGTTGAACGGTACACAGTTGAACGGCACACAGTCGAACGGCACACAATGGAAGAGCGAAGAGAACTGTTCAGCCACCCCTTCTGTCCGCCTCCAACCCAGGAGGGAGGCCCAGATAGCTGGCTGTTGGCACTTCATCCCGTCACTTCGGCACAGCGCCCCTCGTCGCCCCATCTCCCGGTCCCCCTGTCTGACGTCGCGAGCGCTGCAGCCGCTCCTGCAGGCTCCGGGCCCAGTTCGGCCCGAGGACGGAGAGGATCAGCAGCACACCGATGACGCCGGTCTGGGTGTTGCCGGTGATGTTGACCAGGGACATGCCGTTGCGCAGGTTCAGGATGAGCAGGATGGCCAGGGCCACCCCGATGAGGCTCCCCGAGCCGCCGAAGATGCTCACCCCGCCCAGGAGCACCATGGTGATGATGTCCAGCTCGAAGCCCTCGGCCGTGTTGCCTCGCACGGAGCCCAGCCGGGCCGCCAGCAGGATCCCGGCCAGGGCGGAGATGAAGCCCGAGGCCACGAAGAGGGTCATCTTCACCCGGTTCACGTTCACGCCGGAGTAGCGGGCCACGTCCCGACTGTTGCCGATGGCGTAGACGTAGCGGCCGAAGGCGGAGCGGTGCAGCACCACCAGCATCAGGGCCAGGAGCAGGAAGAAGAGGACCAGGGAGACGGGGAAGGGCCCCACCAGGGGTTCCTGGCCCAGCCGGTTGAACCAGTCGGGGAAGCCGCCGATGGAGCGATCCTCGATGAGGATGCGGGCCGCGCCCCGGTAGCCGATGAGCCCGGCCAGGGTCACGGCCAGGGAGGGCAGGCCCACGTAGGCGATCCAGTAGCCGTTGAAGGCCCCGGCCAGGGCCCCCACCGCTAGCCCGGCCAGGACCCCCAGAGCCACGGGCACGCCCTGGGCATGGAGGTAGGCCACCACGCAGGCCGCCAGCCCCATGACCGAGGCCACGGAGAGGTCGATCTCCGCGTTGATGATGATCAGGGCCATGATCAAGGCCACGATGATCTTCTCGATGGAGAGGGTGAAGAGGTTGATCTGGTTGGACAGGCGCAGGTAGAAGGGGGTCTGCAGGGCGTTGACGGCGATCACCGCCACCACCAGGCCCAGGAGTAGACCCTCCCAGCTGCGCAGTCGAGAACCAAGACGGCTCCACATCAGTGCGACACCTCCATCCTATCCAGAACTGGCAACCTCAACTCTCCCCCGGTTTTCTCCGCTCACAGCAAGCCACGCTCGCGGCTGGGGATGGGTGAGGTCATTCCTCCGCCACTCGGATGCCCGTCCGGGCCCAGATGGCCCGCAGCCGCTCCAGGATCACCGCGTCCGTGGCGATGGCCAGGAGGATGAGCAGGCCCAGGATGGCATCCCGCCAGAACTCGCTGATCTGGGCCCAGCGCAGCAGGCTCTGCTCCAGGGTGGCGATGAGCACCGTGCCCAGGAGCGCGCCCAGCATGCTGCCCGAGCCGCCGAAGATGTTCACGCCCCCCACCACCACGGCCGCCACCACTTGGAGCTCCATGCCCTGCCCGGCCACCACGGTGATGTTGCCGAAGCGGGCCAGGAACATGAACCCAGCCAGGCCGGCCAGCGCGCCGCAGAGCACGTAGGCCAGGAAGACCGTCCGCCGCACGGGCAGGCCAGCGAACTGGGCCGCCTCTGGGTTGGAGCCGATGGCGTAGAGCAGGCGGCCGAAGGGCAGGTAGGAGAGCACCAGCTGGAAGACCAGCACCACCAGCAGGGCCAGCCCCACCATCAGACGCAGGTCCAGCCCGGCCAGGGAGAAGAGGTTGGTCCGAGGCAGCTCCAGCACCCACTGGGGCAGGGACGCGGTGATGATGGTCTGGGCGTTGGAGAGGTCCACCAGGATGGTGCGGTAGATGGCCAGGGTGCCCAGGGTGGTGATGATGGCCGGCACCCGGCCGTAGGCGATGATCAGGCCGTTCACCACGCCCATGACCATGCCCATGCCGATGGCCAGGAGCACCGCGGCCCAGGGGGCCATGCCGTTGTGCTGGGCCAGGATGGCGCCCACGAAGTAGGCGGTGAAGCCCACGATGGAGCCCACGGACAGATCGATGTTCCGGGTCAGCACCACCAGGGTCTGTCCCACGGCCACCACCACCAGGATGGCCACGCTGGTGGAAATGCGGTTGAAGGTGCGGGCCGAGTAGTAGTTGTCGATCTGGGAGCCAAAGAAGAGCACCGCCGCCAGGATCAGCAGCAGCAGGCTCAGCTCTCGGATCTGTTCCGGCCGAAATCGACGGCGTATCCAGGTCATGGCAGGTGCTTGGGCAAACGGGTGATTGGGAGATCAGGTGATTGGGCGATTCTGGCAGGGAAAGTCCAAGACCGAAGACTGAAGATTGGGGAACCGACCATATCGCCCCAACCGGAAGGCTTCATCCTTGAACGAGATCGGAACCAACGAGCTCGTTGTCTGTTGACTGTCGATTGTTGCCTGTTGACTGTTACCTGATGATTGTTGTTTGTTGCTTTTTGCCTGCTGACGCTTCATCCGGGCATGGGCTCAAGACTTCGCATTTTCCGTTCCGGCTCCCGCATTGCCCCCGCCCTGTCCCATAGCCGCGGTGAGGATCCGCTCCTGGGTGGCCTCCTCCCGGCTGAAGATGCCCATCTGCCGCCCTTCCCGCATGACCAGGATGCGGTCGCTCATGGCCAGGACCTCCGGCAGGTCCGAGGAGATGAGGATGATGCCCAGACCGGCCGCGGCCAGGTCGTTGATCATGTGGTGGACCTCCTCCTTGGCCCCCACGTCGATGCCCCGGGTGGGCTCGTCCAGGATGAGGAGCTTGGGCTGGACGTTGAGCCACTTGCTCAGCATCACTTTCTGCTGGTTACCGCCGGAGAGCTTGGCCACCTCCAGGTGCACGGAGGGGGTGCGGATAGCCAGGCGCTCTCGGAAGTGCTCCGCGGTGGCCACTTCCTGCTCCTGGTGGATGAGGCCCAGGCGGTTCACGTAGGCCTGGAGCAGGGGCAGGGTGATGTTGGCCACGATGGACATGGGCATGACGAGCCCCAGCTGCCGCCGATCCTCGGTGACGTAGGCCAGACCCAGCTCCAGGGCCTGGCGAGGGGAGCGGATCCGCACCGGCTGGCCCTGGAAGTGGACCGTCCCGGTGTCCGCCGGCTCGATGCCGAAGAGGGCCAGGCCCACGTCCGTGCGCCGGGAGCCCACCAGCCCGGCAAAGCCCAGGACCTCCCCTTCCCGCACCTGGAAGTGGATGTCCTGGAAGACCCCCTCCTTGCC
>WGCB01000134.1 GCA_015494005.1 Caldilineaceae bacterium | reverse complement strand
TGGGGACGGCCCAGGGCAAGGCCCAGGCTGTGGCCCAGATTGCCCCCCTCATCGCCGAGCTGGGGGACGACATCGAGCGGCAGCACTACGTTCAGCGCCTGAGCCGCCTGGTCCAGATCGACGAACAGACCATCCAACACCGCGTGGAGGCCGCTGCCCGCACCCTGGCCACGCCCCTGAGGCAGCACCGGCGACGCCCTGCGGCACCCGGCGTCCCCCGGCCATCCCAGGCGTCTCCCTCCCAGGTGCCACCTGCGGCCGAGAACGGCCCGCCACCCGGTTCAGGGTTCGGCCCGGCGGGTGCGCCTCTGCCCGTGGAGGGGCTGGCCTCTACGGCCTCTTCCCGGCTGGCCATGGAGAAGTTCCTGCTGGCCAACCTTCTGCCGGATCCCCGGCTGCTCATCTGGCTGGTGGCGGCAGCGGAGCGGCTGGAGATCTCGCCGTTGGTCACCGAGGACCTGGAGCAGCCCGAGTATCGGGAGATCTTCCGAGCCCTGAAGCGCTACATCTCCCGGGATGAGCCCTGGGACCTGGAGGCCTTCCAGAGCAGCCTGGCGCCGGAACTCCACGGCTGGCTGGCCCAGCTGGTGAGCTATGCCACCACCCTGCCCCAGCGGGAACTGGGCGAGCTGCAGGAGGCTCTGATCAAGGTCATGATCCGCATCCGCCTGGAGCGGCTGAAGACGCAGCTGAACTCCATGCACTTCCTGCTTCGGGATGCGGAGCAGGCCAAGGACCGGGAGGCCATCATGCGCTACTCCACGGCCATCAACCGCAATCGACGTGAACGCCACCATCTACAACAGCTTCTGGTGCAGGTGAATCGGACTTTGTTGGACTCAAATCGCTTGAGCCAAGGCGCCCCCACCCTTTGAACTAGTGCATCACCAGGAAGAAAAATGGCCAAGAACAAGAATCGAACCGACAATCCCCCGGCGGAAGAGATGACAGCCACCTCGGCCCCAGCGGAGCCCGTGGAGAGCGAGCTGGACGAGTACATCCACATGGGCGAGGTCAAGGAAGAGGAAGAAGACCCCCTGGACGATCTCATCGAGGAGATCGAGGAGCCGGATGACGACGCTCCCTTGCCCTCCATCGAGCGGGACCTGGATCTGGAGAAGGAGATCGAGCAGGAAAAGTACATTCCTGTGGAGAAGGTGGTCGAGGACCTCTCGGAGCTGAACCTGGCCTTGGATCCGGTGCGCATGTACCTGCGGGAGATCGGCCAGCATCCCCTCCTCACCGCAGAGGAAGAGGTGGCTCTGGCCAAGCGCATCCGGGCCGGCAAGGAGGCCCAGGAGAAGCTGGAATCCGGCGAGGTCACCGACCCTGAGGAACGGGAGAAGCTGGAGGCGCTGGTCCGGGACGGAAAAGAGGCGGAGAACCAGCTGGCCCAGAGCAACCTGCGCCTGGTGGTGAGCGTGGCCAAGCGCTACATCGGTCGAGGGCTCAACTTCCAGGACCTGATCCAGGAAGGAAATGTGGGCTTGCTGCGAGCAGTGGAGAAGTTCGACCACACCCTGGGCTTCAAGTTCAGCACCTACGCTACCTGGTGGATCCGCCAGGCCATCAGCCGGGCCATCGCGGACCAGGCCCGCACCATCCGCATCCCCGTCCACATGGTGGAGACCATCAACCGCCAGATCCGCACCCAGCGCCGCCTGCAGCAGGAGCTGGGCCGGGAGCCCACGCCGGAGGAGATCGCCCTGGAGATGGAGTTCCTGGAGCCGGAGCAGGCCGAGGCCATCCGGGAAGCCCTGGCCGAGGAGAAGCTCCTGGATCCCGAGCTGAAGCGGGCCCTGGATCGAGCCGCGGCCAAGGTCCAGCGCATCCAGCGCATCAGCCGAGAGCCCATCAGCCTGGACACGCCCGTGGGCAACGAGGAGAACAGCTACCTGGGCGATTTCATCGAGGACGAGAGCATGCCCGGCCCGGTGGACACGGCCAGCCGGCGTCTGCTCAAGGAGCAGATGAGCGAGATCCTGGAAGGGCTCTCGGAGCGGGAGCGCAAGGTGCTCATCATGCGCTTCGGCCTGGAGGACGGCACGAGCCGCACCCTGGAGGACGTGGGCAAGGAGTTCAACGTGACCCGGGAGCGGGTGCGCCAGATCGAAGCCAAGGCCCTGCGCAAGCTCCGGCACCCTCTGCGCAGCCGCAAGATCCGGGACTACTTGGGCTGAGCCCGGGCCTGTTTTTCCGGGGAATTGCTGGGAAGATACAGGCGTCAGGGAGCCGGTTTGACTCGTCCGGAATTTGACATTTTCACCTGCAAGCCGGTATACTTGAACCGTCTGCGGACGATCCTCGGTAGCTCAATCGGCAGAGCATCCGGCTGTTAACCGGACGGTTGATGGTTCGAGTCCATCCCGAGGAGCCAAACCAACAGCGAACCAAAAAGCCTCGACCTCACTCCAGGGGGTCGAGGCTTTTTGGTGGCTGGAAACCCCTTCGGTCGCCAGGGCTTCGCGCCCCTAGAACTTCACCAGGAAGGCAGTGAAGTACATGATGGCCAGCCCCGTGGCCACACCCCCCAGGGTCACCCAGTTGACCGGAGATCGTCCGGCCGGCGCGCTGCGCACCAGCAGCTTCCCCACGTCCCACACCACCTGCAGGATGGCCCCCACGCCCACAGCCAGGAAGAAAGTGGCCAGCACCGGGTTGAAAGCGAACCCCCCGATCCACGTGCCCAGGATGGCCGGTGTCCCAGCCAGCAGAACCAGGAGCGCGAAATGCCCCAGCCCGGGGTTCTTGCCCAGGATCGGCGCGGCGATGCCCACGCCCTCCGTGATGTTGTGGGTGGTGAAGCCCAGCACCAGGAAGGTCCCCAGGGCGGCCTCCCCCGCGGCGAAGGAAGCGCCGATGGCCAGCCCTTCCCCCAGGTTGTGCAGGCCGATGCCCAGGGCGATGAGGTAGGCCAGCTGCAGGGGTGTCCGCTGGCCCCGACCGCTGTTGCCCACGGCCAGGAGCGCCCCCAGAGTGATGACGGCCACAAAGATCACCAGGGGCGGGCCCTGCCAGAAGGCGGGCAGCTCCCTGGCGAACTCCATGGCGTCCATCCAGGTGCCCACAGCCAGGAAGATGAGCAGCCCCACGGTCAACGCCAGGATGAAGTCCATGGCTCGGCGGCCCAGCCGGCGCAGGAAAGGGTACCAGAGGGTTCCCAGCAGGACCGGAATGACCCCCACGTAGAACCCGATGAGCCCAAAGCGAGCGAAGAGATCCAGGGAGGGCCGGGGGGTCATCACCGCCACAGGGATTTCCCCGGCGAAGGTGCTGCCCAGCTCCGTGACCAGGACCACTTCGTGGGCCTCCTCCGCCACCCAGGGGTAGGGGATGGTCACCAGGGCACGGCCCAGGCGAGGGATGGTGGGGGCCGGCTCTGCCTGGAAGGACCAGTAGGCCTCGTCCACCATCACCT
>WGCB01000133.1 GCA_015494005.1 Caldilineaceae bacterium | reverse complement strand
GCCTGGGAGTAGGGTCCGACAGCGGCCGGTGCTTTCTCGGTGTGGACGACGGTCCTCTCCATGGCTTTCCTCGGATTGTTCCTGGGTCCTGCCTCATCAAGGCCGAACTTTGACCCCGCACAGGCAAGAGACGCGGCAGGAAAAGCGTCCAACCTGGCCCACGAACCGGGGGGTGGCAGGACTTTTTGGCAAAATATTCCGATAACGGGGGACGGGGTTAGCATATTGTAGTGCAGCCTACAAGCAAAGTCAAACCGTCCTGACGAAGCGGGGTGATCAAGGCCCTGGCAGCAGACCGTTTCGTCAGGGTGCCTACAGCGGCCCCGGATAAGCTTTCGGGACCGCGCTTTCCATTGAGGGTTCCGGGGGATGAGTGGGGGAGTTGGGCGACCGGCGTGTGGCATCAAGGTGTGGCGTCCGTGACTGGCATCAAAGGTGAGCACCCGGCTGGCACGCCCTCGGCTTCGTCCGCGGCCTGGGGAGGGCCGAAGAAGGAGGTGCGTCTCAGGAGTAGATGGTGGGAAGGCTCCGGCGCATGATCTCGTAGTTCTCCAGGGCCTTGCCAGCGCCCAGGGCCACACAGGCGATGGGATTCTCGGCCACGTAGGCCGGCACCCCGGTGTGACGGGTGAAAAGCACCGCGATGTTGCGCAGCTGCGCGCCGCCGCCGGTGATCACCATGCCTCGGTCGATGATGTCCGCGGCCAGCTCGGGCGGGGTCTTCTCCAGGGTGGCCCGCACCGTGTTGACGATGGCCTGCAGGGGCTCGGCCATGGCCTCGGTCACCTCGCTGCTGTTGATCTCGATGGTCTTGGGCAGCCCGGTCACCTGATCCCGGCCCCGCACCTCCATGGTGCGTTCGTCCTCCATGGGCAGGGCGCTGCCGATGGCGATCTTGATCTCCTCCGCCGTCTGGTCACCGATGAGCAGATTGTACTTCTTGCGGATGTAGTTGATGATGGATTCGTCCAGCCGGTTGCCCCCCACGCGCACGCTGCTCCAGACCACGATGTCGTACATGGAGACCACCGCGGCCTCGGTGGTGCCGCCGCCCATGTCCACCACCATGTTGCCCGTGGGGGTGCCGATGGGCAGGCCAGCCCCGTAGGCCGCTGCCAGGGGTTCGGGGATGAGATAGGCCGCGCCAGCGCCGGCCTGCATAGCCGCGTCGTGCACGGCGCGCTCCTCCACGCTGGTGACGCCCCGGGGCGTGCTGATCATCACTTTGGGCTTGAAGAGGGGGTTGAAGCGCCCGGCAATGTTGCGGATGAAGTAGCGGAGCATGGCCTCGGTGACCACGAAGTCGGCGATGACCCCATCCTGCATGGGGCGGGCCACCTCGATGCTCTCCGGGGTGCGGCCCAGCATGTCATAGGCCTCGTGGCCCACGGCCACCATCTTGTTGTCCCGGGAGCGGATGGCCACCACGGAGGGTTCGTGGAGGACGATGCCTCGTCCTCGTACGTGGACCAGGACGTTCACCGTGCCCAGGTCGATTCCGATGTGCTTCTCGAGCATAGAAATTCGGTTCCTCGCAGACAGATTTCACACGAAGCGGCCTGGCCCATCCTCTCGAGTAGGCCAAATGGCGGACGCGTGCTTCATTATACCTGTTCCCGTAGCTGTGAAACAAATTACAAATCAGCCCACGCCCAGGCGAATGTTTGGGGCATGGAAAAGGCCGAATCCCAGAGGGGGACTCGGCCTTTCGGTGCTTGGAAACCAGCGGCGGCCTACTCCTGCTCCTCTTCTTCCTCTCGGAAGCGAGGCATGCCAGCGGCGGCAGGGCGTCGGCGCCGGTGACGGGCCACCTTCAGGCGGACCATGCTGCGGCGCAGGGCCAGCTCGATGGGACGGCGCTCCTCCGGTGGCCGCTCGGCCAGGAGCTTGCGGGCCCGCTCCAGAGCGGCCTCCGCTCGCTGGATGTCGATCTCCTCGGCCCGCTCCGCGGTCTCGGCCAGGACGATCACCTTGTCCGGGCGGACCTCCACCACACCGCCGCCCACGGCCACGTGCTCATCCTCCTGGCCTTCCCGGTGCAGGACGATCTCCCCGATGTCCAGGATGGTAAGCAGGGGGGCATGGCTGCGCATGACGCCCATCTGCCCCTCCACACCGGGCAGGGTCACCATGTCCACTTCGCCGCTGAAGAGTTCCCGGCGAGGGGTGACGATCTCGACTTGAATCCCCATGTGCTTTCTAGCCCTCCGCGCGGAGCTGCTCGGCCTTCTCCATCACTTCCTCGATGGTGCCCACCATGTAGAACGCCTGCTCGGGCAGGTCGTCGTGCTTGCCTTCCAGGATCTCCTTGAAGCCCCGGACCGTGTCCTCGATCTTCACGAAGCGGCCAGGCGTGCCGGTGAAGACCTCGGCCACGAAGAAGGGCTGGGTCAGGAAGCGCTGGATCTTCCGGGCCCGGGCCACGGTCAGCTTGTCGTCCTCGCTCAGCTCCTCCACACCCAGGATTGCGATGATGTCCTGCAGGTCCTTGTAGCGCTGCAGGGTCCGCTGCACACCGCGAGCCACCTCGTAGTGCTCCTCCCCCACGATCAGGGGATCCAGGATGCGGCTGGTGGAGCCCAGGGGATCCACCGCGGGGTAGAGGCCCTGGTCGGCCAGGGCTCGCTCCAGGGTGATGGTGGCGTCCAGGTGAGCGAAGGTGGTGGCCGGCGCCGGGTCCGTGTAGTCGTCCGCGGGCACGTAGACGGCCTGCATGGAGGTGATGGAGCCCTTCTTGGTGGAGGTGATGCGCTCCTGGAGCTCGCCCATGTCCGTGCCCAGGGTGGGCGCGTAGCCCACGGCGCTGGGCAGGCGGCCCAGCAGAGCGGAGACCTCCGCGCCGGCCTGGACGAAGCGGAAGATGTTGTCGATGAAGAGCAGCACGTCCCGGCCCTCGTCCCGGAAGTACTCGGCGATGGTCACGCCGGTCAACCCCACGCGCATGCGGGCGCCCGGCGGCTCGTTCATCTGGCCGAAGACCAGGGCTGTGGAGCCCAGCACGCCCGAGTCCTTCATCTCGTGCCACAGGTCGTTCCCCTCGCGGCTGCGTTCACCCACGCCCGCGAAGACGGAGTAGCCGCTGTGGAACTCGGCCACGTTGTGGATCAGCTCCTGGATGATCACCGTCTTGCCCACGCCGGCACCGCCGAAGATGCCCGTCTTGCCGCCTTTGGTGAAGGGGGCGATGAGGTCAATGACCTTCACGCCGGTGACGAACATCTCCGCCTGGGTGCTGCGCTCGGAGAAGGGGGGCGGTTCTCGGTGGATGGGGTACTTGACCTCCGCGTTCACCGGCTCATCGCTGTCGATGGCCTTGCCGGTCACGTCGAAGATGCGCCCCAGGGTGGCCGGCCCCACGGGCACGGTGATGGGCTGCCCGAAGGAGTAGCCTTCCATGCCCCGGCGCATGCCGTCGGTGGTGCTCATGGCCACGGTGCGCACCATGTCGTTCCCCAGGTGCAGCTGGACTTCGCAGACCAGCTGGGTGCCGTCGTCCATGTCCACGTAGACCGCGTCGTAGATCTCCGGCAGCTCTCTGCTGGGAAAGACGAAATCCACCACCGGCCCGGTGACCCGGCGAACAGTTCCTACAATCTTTTTGTTTTCGGCCATTGCCAATCTCCCACTGTTTCGTCAAAGGGGTAAAGCGCAAAACAAAGGGCCTGTTTCACACTTCACAGAGTCTCTGCACAGGTTCGGTGATGCCTACTCCAGGGCTGTGGTGCCGCCCACGATGTCCATCAGCTCTCGGGTGATGCCCTCCTGCCGGGCCTTGTTGTACGTCAGGGTCAGATCTGCGATCAGGTCGTCCGCGGCCTCGGTGGCGTTGCGCATGGCCACCATCCGGGCGGAGTGCTCGCTGGCCAGGGATTCGTACAGGGCCTGGAGCACCTGGACCTCGGTGAAGCCGTAGAGCACCCGGCTCAGGACGGCCTGGGGGCTGGGTTCGAAAATGTAGTCCGGCGCCATGGCCACGCTGGGCTCTGCCGGCTCGATGGGCAGCAGTTTGTGCACCACCGGCCGCTGGACCAAGGTGTTCACGAAGTCGGTGTAGATCATGTAGACCTCGTCGAAATGGCCCTGGGAGAAGTCGTCCACCAACACCCGAGTGATGGGGGCCGTGTCGTTGGTGGTGGGGGGATCGGGCAAATTGGTGAATTCAGCCCGGATGATGGGGTCGTAGCGCAGGAGCCAGTCTCGTCCCTTGCGCCCCACCGTCACCGCCTCGATCTGCCGGCCCTGCTCCCGCTGCTCCTGGATGAACCGGGCAGCGGTGCGGATCACGTTGGCATTGAAGCCGCCCGCCAGCCCTCGATCCGCCGTGACCAGGAGAATGCCCACCCGCCGGATCTCCTCCCGAGGGCGGATCAGCACGTCCATCTGATCCTCCAGGCTGGGCAGGCGGGCGATGTAGCTGAGCACTTCCTGGGCCTTCTGGGCGTAGGGCCGAGTGGCCAGGACCTGCTGCTGGGCCCGGCGCATCCGGGAAGCGGCCACCGCCTCCATGGCCTTGGTCACCTGGGCGATATTGCGGACGGAGCGGATCCGCCGACGAATTTCCCGTGTGCTAGCCAAAGGGTCCTCCTCGTTGGGGTGTTCCATGCCCCGGGATGCGCTCGGTCGCGTCTGCCGCGCCCCGGCTATCCCGGACCGTCACCCGGTTGCCTATTCCGATGGGTGCCAGCTCTTGTTGAACTCGCTGATGACCACCCGCAGCTGCTCCACCAGCTGTTCGCTCAGGTCCCGGGTGCGCAGGATCTCCTGGCCGATCTCCGGGTAGTTGGCGTCCAGGTAGGCGTGCAGGTCTCGCTCCCACTCCTTCACCTTCTCCACCGGGATGTCGTCCACGAAGCCGTTGGTCACGGCCCACAGGCTCACCACCTGCTTGTCCAGGGGGAGGGGGCTGTACTGGGGCTGCTTCAGGATCTCCTGGATGCGCATGCCCCGGTTGAGCTGCCGCTGAGTGGAGGGATCCAGCTCGCTGCCGAACTGGGCGAAGGCGGCCAGCTCTCGGAACTGGCTCAGCTCCAGCTTCAGGCGACCGGCCACCTTTTTCATGGCCTTGGTCTGGGCGGAGCTGCCCACCCGGCTCACGGAGAGGCCCACGTTCAAGGCCGGGCGAATGCCGGCGTAGAAGAGATCCGCCTCCAAATAGATCTGGCCGTCGGTGATGGAGATGACGTTGGTGGGGATGTAGGCGGAGACGTCGCCGGCCTGGGTCTCGATGACGGGCAGGGCTGTCAGGCTGCCACCGCCCAGCTCGTCCGAGAGGCGGGCGGCCCGTTCCAGCAGGCGGCTGTGCAGGTAGAAGACGTCCCCGGGGTAGGCCTCACGGCCTGGCGGGCGGCGCAGGAGCAGGGAGACCTGGCGATAGGCCTGCGCGTGCTTGGAGAGGTCATCGTAGACAATGAGGGCATCCCGACCCTGCTCCATGAACTCCTCGCCCATGGCGCAGCCGGCGTAGGGAGCCAGGTACTGGAGGGCCGCCGGGTCCGACGCGGAGGCGGTCACCACGATGGTGTGCTCCATGGCCCCGTACTTCTCCAGGGTCGCCACCACCTGGGCCACTGTGGACTGCTTCTGGCCGATGGCCACGTAGATGCAGATCAGGTCCTTGCCCTTTTGGTTGATGATGGTGTCGATGGCAATGGTGGTCTTGCCGGTCTGCCGGTCACCGATGATCAGCTCGCGCTGACCGCGGCCGATGGGGATCAGGGCGTCGATGGCGGTGATGCCCGTCTCCACCGGCGTGTTCACCGACTGGCGGACCACCACGCCCGGCGCGATGCGCTCCACCCGGCGCAGCTTGTCCGTCTCGATGGGGCCCTTGCCGTCCAAGGGCTGGCCCACCGCGTTGACCACCCGGCCGATGAGCGCGTCGCCCACGGGCACCGAGGCGATGCGGCCGGTGCTGCGCACCAGGTCGCCTTCCTCGATGTGGGTGTACTCACCCATGATGATGATGCCCACTTGGTCCTCGTCCAGGTTCAGGACGATGCCCAGGGTGCCCGTCTTGACGAACTCCACCAGCTCCGAGGCCATGGCGCCCCGCAGGCCTGCGACCAGAGCGATGCCGTCGCCCACCTGGAGCACTTCACCCACGTCCACGGTCTTGGGCGCAGCTTCGAATTTCAGAATTTGTTGTTTCAGGATATCTGTAAAGCTTGAAGTGTCCACAGCCATCAGGTGTCGTCCTCCACTCGTTTCGCTACAGTCGCCACAGTCATCAGGGGCAAATCAAGGGACGTGCCCATGCCGCTGCTGCCGGCAGGCGTCTCAAATTCCGGGGCCCAGAGCTAGCCAATGGCGCTGGAGATGGTCTCTCGCAGGGCCTGGAGACGGCTGGCCACCGAGTTGTCGATGAGCCGGTCCCCCACGCGGATGCGGAAACCGCCCAGCAGAGTCGGGTCCACCCGGAACTCGAAGATCAGGTTTTCCCCGTACTCGGCCATGAGCTGCTTGCGGATGCCCTCCTTGATCTTGTCCGAGAGCTCCACCGCGCTCACGATCTCGGCCCGGACCGGGGCCGCCTCGCCGCCGACCACCCGGAGCAGGGCATCGGCCACGCTCCGGGCCAGCTCCAG
>WGCB01000132.1 GCA_015494005.1 Caldilineaceae bacterium | reverse complement strand
CTCGGGATCCGCGGGGTTCAGCCAGAGCAGGCCCCGCCAGCCCCGGCGGATGCCCACGATCTCGTAGCCGTCGTCGATGGCTCTGTTGACCACGGCCTTGATGCAGGGGTTCAGCCCGGGCACATCACCTCCGCCGGTCAAAATACCAATTTTCATGATGTCTGCTCCTTTCTGCGTGGATGATGAGCCAACGATTGAGTCCAAAAATGAGTCCAGAAACAGGCGGGCGAAGAACGGGCGCCGACCGTCACAAGTGCAGCTCCTCGCCCATGGCCCGCAGGAAGCCCGGCGCGGGCTGGGCCAGGATGCGGGCGATGGGGCGCAGGGCCAGCCACCATTGCTTCCGGGGGCGCTGGTAGCGCTCGTCCAGCTGGCGGGGGATCTCGTGGAGGGGAGTCATGGCCGTCTCCCCTCGCTGCAGGCCGATGCAGGCGGCCTCCGGCTCCTCCTCGGCGTGGATGCACGCCTCCTCCAGGAGCTCGATGGCTCGGGCCGCCAGACGGGTGGCCAGGTTGCGGTCGAAGGGGGATGGGTTGCCCCCCTGCTGGAGGTGCCCCAGCACGGACTGGCGCACATCGAAGAGATCGCCCCCCTCCTCCTCGAAGAGCGCGGCGATGAAGGAGGTGGTGTAGAGGGGGTTGGCCCGCTCGTTGCGGATCATCAGCCCCAGGCGCTTGCCGTGCCGGAAGCCGTCCACCAGCAGGGCGATGTCCTTCTCCAGGTCCTTCAGCTTGACCCCCTCCTCGTGGAGGTAGACCCGCTCCGCGCCGCTGGCCAGGGCGCTCATCAGGGCCAGGTAGCCGCAGTAACGCCCCATCACCTCCACGATGAAGCAGCGGTTGGAGGCCACCGCGGACTGCTTGATCTTGTCCACCGCCTCCACGATGCTGTTCAGGGCCGTGTCCGAGCCCACGCTCAGCCGAGCGCCGGGCAGGTTGTTGTTGATGGAGGCGGGCAGGCAGACCATGGGAATGTTGAAGCTGGGAAAGTTGCGCCGCTCCCGGTAGAGCCGGAGCACGGACTGGTAGCCGGCCCAGCCCCCGATCATGAGGATGGCGTCGATCTGGTATGCCTCCAGGTTGCGGGCGATGGCGTAGAAGTCGCTGCCCGTGGGGATGGTGCGGCTGGTCCCCAGCTCGGCCCCGCCCATGGGCGTCCAGCCATTGACACTCATCCAGTCCAGCTCGGCGATGTCCCCGGAAATCAGCCCCTGGAAGCCCCGGTGCACCCCCAGAGGGATGTGCCCCTTGTCCACGCTCAGCCGCACCGCCGCCCGGACGGCCGAGTTCATGCCCGGGGCCGGCCCGCCCGCGTTGAGGATGGCGATGCGCAGGCGGCGCTGGCCTGGCACCAGCGGGTGGGGCATGGCCCGGACCAGGGTGCGCAGGATGCGGAAGGAGCGCTGGAAGGCCCGGCCCCGCAGCTCCATGGCCCGCTGGAAGTCCAGGCGCTGGATGGCCTCGTTGACCTCGTGGCTCAGCTTCACGCACTCCATCAGAGGCCGCTGGACGATCTGGTTGTCCTCCACCCCGATGAGCAGGGCCTCGCTCTCCGGGGTGGCCTCCACCGCCGCCTTGGCCGCGGCCGCGCCCAGGAGCGTGCTCAGGATGCGGTCGTAGGCGCTGGGGGAGCCGCCCCGCTGCACGTGGCCCAGGACCGTCACCCGCACGTCCTCGCCCAGGTGATCCTCCAGGACCTCCTTCACGTACTGGCTGGAGATGGGGTTGCCCTTGCGGTCGATGGCCCCCTCGGCCACCACCACGATGCTGTCCCGGCGCCCGGCCTCCCGGCCCTTGCGCAGGATGTCGCACATCTTCTCTTCCCAGTCGTCCAGGTTGGGCGGGCTCTCGGGGATGAGCACCCAGTCCGCGCCGGAGGCCAGGGCGCCCATGAGGGCCAGGTAGCCGCAGCGCCGGCCCATGACCTCCACCACGAAGGTGCGCTGGTGGCTGGCCGCGGTGCTGCTGATGGCGTCGATGGCGTCCACGATGCGGTGCAGGGCCGTGTCCACGCCGATGGTCATGTCCGTGCCCACCATGTCGTTGTCGATGGAGCCCACGATGCCCACCACGCTCAGGTAGGCGTGCTGGTCCGCCTCCTCCTGGGAGAGCTCTCCCTGGGCCACCAGCTCTGCCAGGAGCTCGGGCCACTCCTGGCGCAGGATGTGAGCGCCGGTCAGGCTGCCGTCCCCGCCGATGACCACCAGGCGGTCGATGCCCTGGCGCACCAGATTGTACGCGGCCTGGCGCCGGCCGTCCCGGGTGAGGAACTTGCGGCTGCGGGCCGTGCCGATGACCGTGCCGCCCCGGTGCAGGATGCCGCCCACGTCGTTCCAGCCGATGGCGCGGATGAAATCCCCGCCCCGGATCATGCCCCGGTAGCCCTCGTAGATGGCGTAGACTGTCGCGCCCAGCTCCAAGCCGGTCCGCACCACGGCCCGCACCGCCGCGTTCATGCCCGGCGCGTCACCGCCGCTGGTCAGCACTCCCAGACGCTTCTCCATGTTCCGCTGCACCTTTCCCTCGGGTGGAACCCCAGGCCCTCTGCGTCCTCCCCCCGACGGGCGCCCCACGCGCCAGGGACTGTTCGCCGCCGCATCCTGGTCCTCGGACCAAGCCAGGGCGACCAACAGTCCCCGTTGACTGCGCGTGTGGGATGTGGATGGGGGATGAAATCGTTTGTCGGCTTAAATTATAGCACGTTTGGGTCGATCCACAACGAGGCAAGAGCACGGAAACGCGCCGCACACCCCGGGGCCAGGAGGATCGGACAGGTCGGGGAGGATTCGCCAACTTCGGGCAAACCAACTAAACATAACGCGCGAGGTTTTGACAGGGCCAGGAGCGTCGGCTACACTGTCAGCCAGCGACAGCACGGGAGAGCCGGCGGGGCCGGGAACCTGTCCGGTTGGGCCCTGCAGACCGGCTCCATCGATCAGCAAAAACCCAGGAGAGCACCATGGCAGCACGCAAACGAACCACCGTGAAGATCGGCATCAGCGGGCTGGGCGAGCGCAAGGAGATCGCCCCGGGCGTCTTCATCAACCCCTCCTACCGGGGCTGCACCCCGGGCTTCATCCGCACGGACGAGGGGGTGATCCTGGTGGACACGCCCCTGATCCCCCAGCAGGCCAAGGACTGGCGGGCCCAGATCGAGGAGGAGTGCCCGGACCTGCCCTTCCTCTACCTCTTCAACACGGACCACCACCGGGGCCACGCCCTGGGCAACCAGTACTTCATGCCCTGCAAGGTCATCGCCCACGAGCGGGCCTACAAGGAGATGTCCGGCTACACCGAGAACTTCAAGGAGCGGGTCTACAACAGCTTCAAACGGGAGCCGGAGATCCAGGCCCAGCTCACCAACATCATCATCATCCCGCCCCACATCACCTTCACGGACCAGGCCAAGCTCCTCTACGGCGGCCGAGAGGTGCACCTGATCTTCGTGGGCGGCCACACCCCGGCCACCAGCATCGCCTGGCTGCCCAAGGAGAAGATCTGCTTCGTGGGGGATATCGTCTGGGTGGATCAGCACCCCTACATGGCCCAGGCCAACACCGTGGAGTGGCTGCGGGCCCTGGAGCGCATCCGGGAGCTGGGCGCGGAGATCCTGGTGCCCGGCCACGGGGACATCTGCACCCCGGACGCCACCTACCGGGTGGCCGAGTACATCCAGTACATGCGCAAACGGGTGCGGGAGTTCTACCTCCAGGGGAAGACCAAGAACGAGACCAAGAGCGGCCTGGTGGCCGAGATGCTGGCCTGGTTCCCGGTGCCGCCGGAGCGCAAGGCCAAGATCGAGAGCCAGATCAAGTCGGGCCTGAACCGGGTCTACCGGGAGATCCAGCAGGAAGAAGAGGAGAAGGCCCAGGCCCGCCAGGCTGCGATGGCCAGCTCCGGCGCGCTGGAGACGGCATGACCCGCCCCGGGGAAGCCCCATGGCCCACACGGTAAAATCGGAGATCCGCAGCCCGGCCAACGAGCTGCGCAAGGCCCTGGACGAGGCGGAACGGCTGGCCCCCCAGCTGAGCGGCGAGAACGTGGAGCGGTTCCTCACCCTCCTGGACCAGATCCAGGAGCAGCTCACCCGCCTGGCAGAGGAAGGCATGGACGTGCGCCCGGAAGAGGGGCGCTGGACCGGCCTGCTGGGACGGTTGCGCCGAGACCCGGGCGCGGTGGTGAAGGCCGCCCGAGAAGCCGGGGGCCTGGAAGGTCTGCGGGCCGCTCACCCCCCAGCCCAGGGCCCCTGGTGGCACCTGGATGCGGAGGTGGCGCGCCGTCGCCGTCGGCTCTTCAAGCGGCTGGGCGCGGGACTGGCCATCCTGGCCGGGATCCTGGCCATCCTGGTTCTGATCTTCCGCACGGTCCTGGCGCCGGACCCCCAGGTGGTGCTGGTCTCCAACACCCTGACCAGCGTGGAGGATCTGGCCTTCCGGGGCGAGTATCGCCAGGCCCTGGCCGAGCTGGAGGCCGCCCAAGCTCAGCTGGATGAGCCCGACCCGGACCTGCTCATCTGGGAGGCGGTGCTGGCCGAGCAGCTCCAGGACGAGGAGCGGGCCCAGGCCGCCTTGGAGAGAGCCCGGCAGCTCCTGGGCCAGGAGCGGGAGGTCCTGCTCTGGTCCGACCTGGGCTCTCGCCGCCTCCTGGTGGGGGACCTGGATGGGGCCAAGGCCGCCGCGCAGCGGGCTGTCCAGCTGGCCCCGGACGATCCTCAGGGCTACTTCGTCCTGGGGGCCGTGGCCGAGGCCCAGGGAGACATTCCCACGGCCATCTCCTACTTCGAGAAGACCTTCCAGCTGGCCCAGGAGCGGGACCCTCAGCTGGCGGTGATCAGCCGGGTGCGCATGGGCCAGCTCCTCCAGCAGCTCCAGCCGCCCCTCACCCCCACACCGTGATCCTCCACACCCAGCCCCGATGCCACGAGAAAGCGGCCCGGTTGCGAATCGGGCCGCTTTTCCTGTGATGCCCCCTGCTTCCCCGCTTGGGCGGCTATTCCCCCTCGTCCTCCGACCCGGTCTCCGCCTCCCGGGCCGGGTTCCCGTAGGCGGGACGCTGCTCCTGGCGCAGCTGCTCCCAGTCCGCCTCCCGGTAGGCCCGCAGGGTGTAGGCGATCTGCTCGTCGAAGGCCGCCGGGCTGTAGGAGAAGATCAGGGGGCGCACCTCCACCTGCCACCCGGCCAGGGCCTCGCACCTGGCCAGCCGATCCCGCTCCTCCGGCGTCTCCACGAAGAAGATGGCCACGCCTCCAGGTTGGCCGATGAAGTGGTCGTGGAAGAGGACCAGGGGCAGGCGTCGGTCCGCCACGAACTGGTTGAACTGGCGGTTGGCCTGGGCCGGTGGCGTCCCCTCCGGCGCCAGGGCGGTGACCAGGAAACAGCGGGGCTTGCGGATTCGGGACAGGGCCGTCGAGTTCACGGTCATGGTGTCCACCTCCTCAGTCCGCGGCTGCGCTGGCCTGGGCGGCCTCCGGGACCGGCTCCTCCTGGCCGGCGAAGAAGCGCCAGAAGAGCAGGGCCGAGATAGTCAGGAAGCCCGCCATGACCATGAAGGGCACCTGGTAGTTGCCCGCGTCCATGAGGCGGCTGCCCAGGAAGCTGCCCAGGCCCGAGACCGCGCCGGCCAGGGCCATCTGCACCCCCACCTGGGTGCCCCGCTCCCCAGGATCCAGCAGCTCCATGGCGAAGGCGGAACGGATGGGCCCGGCCATGTTCATGAAGGTGATGCGGGCGATGTGAGCCAGCCCGGCCACGGTGAGCACAGAGCCCAGGGTGCTGCCCACGTTCGGCGAGAAGGCCAGGAGCACCAGGAAGGGCACCGCGGCCAGCCGGGTGAAGACCACGGAACGCACCTTGCCCAGCCGCAGGGCCAGGAGAGGCGCCAGGAAGGCCGCCACCACCAGGAAGGCCTGCCCCGCGGCGAAGGTGACGCCGATCTCCACCTCCGGGCTGCCCAGCCCCTGGTGGAAGAAGACGTTCAGCAGGGGCAGGACGAAGCCCGCGCCGAAGGCCAGGGTCACCTCTGGCGCGGTGAGCCGCCAGATCCGATCCGGGTGGGTGACGTTGGCGAAGAGATCCCGCAGGCCGCTGACCGGCGCGCTGGGCAGGGCCGTCTGCTGCAGCATCAGGGCCGGGATGAGGGAGGCGAACCAGCCGGCGATCCCCGCGTAGGCCACCAGGCGGTAGGTCTGGATGGTGGCGTCCGGCCCGGTGCCGGCCAGGAGCAGGGGGACCAGCCCGGCCAGGACCGAGCCGATGATGGCCGCCGCGGTCCGGGTGCCGTCGGCCACGCTGAAGAGGTGCACCCGCTCGTAGTCCGCGGAGTTCTCCGCCATGAAGGCCGGCTCCGCCACCCCGTGCACGGCGCTGAAGATGCCTCCCAGGGCCCCGGTGGCCAGGAGCAGGGTCGGGTCCCCCGTGGAGATGGCGATGAGGGACATGACCGCGCCCCCTCCATCCCCCAGGATGAAGGAGAGCTTCCGTCCCAGCCGGTCCGAGATGAGGCCGGCCGGCACCGCGAACAGGGCCCGGGTGACGGAGGCCAGGAGGATGCGCAGGCCGATGAAGGCGATGGGGAAGCCCAGCTCCAGGAGATAGAGGTTGAAGAGGACCATCCAGGTGCCGTGGATCACGTCCATGCCCACCACGTGCACCATGTAGAGCCGGGCATTGCGGCTGAAGAGGCGCATCTTGGCCACATAGCCGGAGAGCCCCTTCCCCGCGTGGAAGCGCTCCGGGGTGACCAGGCCTGGCTCTGGCCGCCCAGTGAAGAGGATCACCGCCACCCCGGCGATGACCGCCAGGCCGAAGACCAGGAAGCCCCAGGCCAGGGGACCCGCCAGCACCGATGCCTGGCCTTCCCCGCCTCCGTGGGCCAGGGCCGCGCCTGGGATCCCCAGGGCCAACAGCGCCGCCCCGGGCAAGAGCGTCCACTTGATGCCACGTCCAATGCTGTGCCGAGCCATGATCGAGCTCCTTTGCTGTGGAAAACTGCCTCGGATTGCCTCGGATGGGGGTAAAAAGGGCGGGAAAAGCGGGAAACTTCCTGGAAGATCGCCCCGGCCACCCAAGGGCAGGGTACCACGGCCGGCCCTCCGAGGCATCCAGCGGGGGGACAGCGAGGGGGCTGTACTTTCGTACAGGTCATTCTCGGGGTTGGAGGCGCACCAGGCCCCGCTGCACGGCCAGGGTGACCGCGTCCGTGCGGTTGGCGGCGCCCAGCTTGCCCAGGATGTTGCTCACGTGGAGCTTGACCGTGCGTTCGGTGATGCCCAGCCGGGCGGCGATCTGCTTGTTGGCCAGGCCCTGGGCCACCAGCTGCAGGACCTCCCGCTCCCGAGGGGTGAGGGCCGCTGCGTCCCCGCGGACGTGGCGCACCAGCTTGTGGGCCACCTGGGGCTGGATCCAGACGCCACCCCCGGCCACGGTGCGCACGGCCCGGAAGAGCTCGTCCCGGGGCGCGCCTTTGAGCAGATAGCCTTGGGCCCCGGCCTGCATGGCCTGGACCACCCGCTCGTCCGTGTCGTAGGCGGTGAAGACCAGGGCCTGCACCGGGGATCCTCGGGCCGCCAGGGCCTGGAGCACCTGGACCCCATCCAGCTGGGGCATCTCCAGGTCCAGGAGCAGGAGATCGGGCTGCAGCCCAGCCACCCGGTCCAGGACCTCCTGGCCGCTGGCCGCCTCCCCCACGATGAGGAAATCGGGCTGGGTCTCCAGGACCGCCCGCAGCCCGTCCCGCACGATGGGGTGATCGTCGGCCACCAGGATGCGGATGGAGGCGCTCACGCTGGCCCTCCCACGGGCAGGGTGGCCAGGAGACGGGCGCCCTGGCCCGGCCGGCTGTGGACGAAGAGGGCGCCGCCCAGGAGCTGGGCCCGCTCCCGCATGCCCCGGATGCCGAACGCGTCCGGCGGGGTTTCCAGGGGGTGGAAGCCCACCCCGTCGTCGGTCACAGCCAGGCGCACGGCCCGGGGCAGGAAGGTGAGGAGCAGCTGGGCCTGGGTGGCCTGGGCATGCTCCACCACGTTGCGCAGGGCCTCCTCCGCGATGCGATAGAGCCCCACCTCCGCTCGCACGGGCAGGGGCCGGACGCTCCCCTCCACCCGCCACTCCACGGGCAGGCCGCTGCTGGCCGTGGTCTCCTGGACCAGCTGCTCCAGGGCCTCCACCAGGGTGCGGCCCTCCAGAGGCGCGGCCCGCAGATCCGCCACGGAGCGCCGGGCCTCCTCCAGGCTGGTCCGGGCCAGGGAGAGGGCCTGGGCCACCGTCCCCTGGAGCTGGGAAGGCTCGGCGCCGCTCTCCAGCAGGGCCTCGGTGGTCTCCAGCTGGAGGATGATGGCCGTCAGCCGCTGGGCCAGGGTGTCGTGGATCTCCCGGGCCAGCCGGTTGCGCTCCCGCAGAGCGCCCACCTCCGCGCTACGGGCGAAGAGGCGGGTCCGCTCCACGGCCATGCCCAGCAGATCCCCCACCGTGTGGAGCAGGCGCAGATCCTCCGGGGAGAGCTCGCGCCAGTCCGGGCTGGCCACGTTGAGCACGCCCACCTCCTTGCCCCGGGCGTAGAGGGGGATGCTGGCGTGGTAGGCCAGGCCGTCGGTGCCGTCCACCAGGCTGCGCAGCCGGCTGCAGATCACCACGTTCACGTTGGCGGCCCCGTCCATGTCCCCGGCCTGGTAGGTGTCCAGGCAGTAGCAGGAGCCAGCCAGCAGATCCGGATGGCTGGCCAGGCCCGGGGGCAGGTGCTGGGCCGCGGCCAGATAGAACTCCTCCGTTTCCTCGTCCAGGAGGAAGACCCAGCCAGTCTCCAGGCCCAGGAGATCCGCCACCAGGGCCAGCACGGTCCCCAGGGCCTCGTCCAAATCCAGGGTGCCGTTGAGCGCGGCCGCGATGGCGTTGAGGATGGCCAGCTCCCGGTTACGCTGCTCCAGTGGGCTGGCGTCCCGGCTCGGTTCGATGGTGTTCGGCCTGATGTTCGAGGTTTCCTCTGAGCACATGGCCCCAGTGTACGCGATCCAGGCCAGCCTGGCAAGGGAGGCGGCAGGGGGGGGGTGCAAGTAAGAGTTGTCATCAAGCGGCAGAGCGATGATACGAGCGTCGAGGAGGTGGAATGAGAGCAACCGTTTCCTCCCAGCGGCCACTCTTGAGTCGGGCTCTGAGTTTGGCGACAGCCTGAGCACCTTCCTCAGTCCAGCGCATGCCCGCCTGGCGGAGGCGATGGGCGATGACATGTTTGCAGCCGGACTCGATGACGCCGCTGCCGATTTGGAGACCCATCTTCCGGTAGCGGGGGTAGTCCATGCGGCTGCGGTTGTTCTGGAAATAGGAAATGGCCTCACGGACGGCCTGGTGGGAGGCATGGCTTTGCAGCTCCCTGAGGAGCGGGTCCAGCTTCCCTTCCCACAACTGGTCCAGGCGATGCTCTGCCCACGGTTTGCTCAGGTCACTGTCTTCCCCGTAGATGGCATGGGCTGCCTTCCAGATGTAGGAGCTGGCATGGTACCAGTCGAGGATCTGGATGGCATCCGGGAAATGTTCCTCGGCTAAGCGCCAGATCCAGTGGGCGCCGTCGCCGATGACCACCACCTGCTCGGCCTGGCCCATTCCCCGCCGTTGGGCCTCCAGCCACAGACCCCGGCCAAAGGTGGTCGCCTCGGCCATCTCCGTGTAGAAGGACATCTGCTCCGCCCGGATTTCCAGTTGGTCAGGCCGTTGGCGAGCAGGCTTGGCCTTGGTGGTGTAGACGGCGCCCAACTTCTGTTCTCGACCCCCTTGTTGGCGGAGGAGCACCGAGACGCCATCCATGGAGATGTAGAGCGGTTGCGAGGGAGGCAAGGGGGCGGTGGCTGGTGGTGGATGGCCTTGGGCCCACGCCTGCTCCACCGCTTGCGCTTCCTGGACCTGGACCCGCTGGCCCAGGGTCTCTGTGGAGCGGCGAATGCGGCCACTGGACACCGAGAGACCCCGGAGCTGCTCCAGGAGGGCGGCCGCTTCATCGAAGGGCAGCAGGCTGCCCACATAGGCCAGCAGGCCATCCAGCCCCGCACTGATGCTCCCCGCACAGAAGCCGAGCGCCTCATCCACGGGATAGCGGCCTTGCCCGCAGTGCTCACACAGATAGTAGGGCCGCCGCAGGCGCACTATCCCCAGCTGGGTCTTCATCTGGCCGCTGCGCCTGCGCACATACTGGGCTGTTTCACCGCATGTGCAACGGATCTCCGGCTCCGGATACGGGGGCACCCACAGCTCACAAAGGGCTTGCAACAACGCTTCCCCCAGCTGCCACATCACCTGGGTCGCTTCACCCTCCATCTCCGTCAGCGTGCGCGGCTCCTGCGCCACCCTGTCATACAACTCGGCTGCCAGCCGTGCCGCTACCTCTTGCACCGTCTGCACAAATGTTTTCTTCTTTGCGTCGTTCGTGCTACACTCCATTGGGACCTCCTGGATGGTAGATTGGGTTTGCGTACCTTCTTATTCTACACATCTTCGGAGGTCCTTCTCTTTCTACTTCTCTTTCTACTTCACTGACAACTTTTATTTGCACCCCTTTGATATGCACAGCGTTGACACGTTTTTATTTTTGCTGTATATTGACTGAATAGTCAATCAAAAAACCAGGAGAGAACACATGACTCCCCGAACAGCCCAACAACTGACCCAACTGC
>WGCB01000131.1 GCA_015494005.1 Caldilineaceae bacterium | reverse complement strand
CTACCGGCCGTCCACGGTGACGGGCAGGCGCACGCCCGTGTCCGGCCGGTAGAGGCCCACCCGGATCACCGCGCCGGGTGGCAGGTCCGGGGGCAGGGGCAGGCGGTGGGGATCGGCGATGAACTCCCCGGGCCGCCAGGAGCCGGTGGGCGCAGGGGCCGCGGAGCCGCCGGGCACGCCGTCGTCCTGGGCCAGGGTGCGGCCGTCCGGCCCGTCCAGGTGGACGAAGACGTGGTGGGGCGGCAGCAGGGTCTGGAGCACCTCCCAGTGGAGGACCAGGCGGAGCCCATCGTCCTCCCGGGCCAGGTCGTAGCCCAGGAGTCGGGCGTGGGTGCCGAACTGGGGCGGAGGCTCCAGAGGGAACTGGGGCGATGGGGGCTGGAAGCGGGCCAGACGCTGGCGGATGCGGAGCCAGCCCAGGGTCACCGGCGCTTTGGCCTGATCGCCCGCCTGCTCCTGGGCCGGGTCCACCAGGCTGGCCAGCAGCCGGTAGCGGCCGGAGCCCAGGGTGGCCGGCAGGGGGAAGTCCACCGGCGCCTGGACCAGGGCCCCCGGCGGCCAGGCCTCGGTGGGGTAGCCGGGCAGGGGCCAGCCCTGCCAGCCCGCGACCCACCGGCCCTCCTCGTCCAGGAGATCCAGGCTCAGCTCCCGGTGGGGCAGGCCCTGGGCCCGGTTCTGGAAGAAGAGGCGCAGGGACAAGATCTCCCCGGCCAGGGGCGGCTGCTTCGGCTGGTAGCCGGCATAGCCCAGGAAGGCCAGGCCCTCCCGCACCGCCGGCGGGGAGAGGGGCCACTGGATGGGCAGGCGCAGGGGCGGCAGAGGCGCGTCCGGCTGGGTCACGGTGACGGTGGCCAGGATGGCCAGGTCCCCAGGGATGCCCCCAGGGCCGCCGGTGGGGCCGCTGGCCTGGCGGACGGGCAGCAGGGTGTCGCTGCCCACCCGGCCCACGCCCAGGGCCAGCCGGTACTCGCCTGGGGGCAGGCCCGCGGGGACCAGCAGGCCGACCCGCTCTAGCAGGCCGCCGTCGGGGGTGGGCGCGGCCCAGCTGCCCAGGGGCTCGTAGTCCCGCAGGGACCAGATGCGGCCCTCCGAGTCCAGCAGGCGCAGGGTGACCCAGAAGGGCCCCGGGCCCGGGTCCGTCACCTGCCAAGCCAGCTCCAGGCCGAGCACCCGGTTGGCGCTGGGGATCACCTCCGGGACGGCCTGCACCCGGGAAAGCCCCACCGGGCCGAAATCGACCTGGACCGGCTGGCTCCCCTGCGTTTTGCCCCCAGAGCCCGTCTGCCCCAGGGGATCCGGGGCCCAGGCGCTGAGCCGGGTGGTGGGGCTGGCCCAGCTGTTGACGAAGTTGACGGTCCGCTGGGCCAGGTGGGCCTCGATCTGGCCTTCCAGGATGCCGCCCAGGGCCAGGTGGGCGGGGAACCAGACGTGCCCCCGGGCCAGGGCCGCGTCCAGGGCCGCGGCCACCTCCGGGCTCCAGGCCGGGCTGGGGGTGAGCTGGGGCCAGGGGCCGTGGAGCTCGCCCCGGCCGTAGACGGGCGCGTAGGCCCGCCAGTAGCCCACCTGCCAGGGGAAGACCGCGAAGACCGTGTCCTGGTCCCGGCCTTGCTGGACCACCTGGCTGATGAGGGGCCGGTAGTCGTCCTGGGTGTAGCGGGGCACGGTGTAGAAGGCCAGGATGCCGGTGACCGCGGCCGCCAGGAGGAGGCCGGCGCTGCTCCAGCCCAGCCACGGGGCCCCGTCCAGGGCCTGGTCCAGCCCCCAGGCCAGGAGCAGGAGGAAGTAGGGCAGGACGAAGAGCAGGACCCGCTCGCCCCCTTCCGGGAAGAAGGGCAGGCGCAGGTTGAGGAGGAAGCCCAGGGCCAGGGGCAGGAGCAGGAAAGTGAGCAGGGCGATCACGGCCGGTTCCAGATCCCGGAGGCGGCGGAGGCGGCCTCCCAGGCTGGCGGCCAGCAGGGGCAGGAGGGCCAGGGGCCCGGCCAGGCGCAGGTCCGGCCAGGGAGCCGGGGGGCGGACGTGCCCCGCGGTGAAGGCCAGGAGGTGGCGGCCCAGGTAGGGCAGGAGGGCCAGGGGACGGTCCTGGTCGGCCAGGATCTTCTGGTCCACGTAGGGGATGAGCTGGGGCAGGGCCAGGGCGATCCAGGGCAGGTAGAGGAGGGCGGCCAGGGCGTCCGCGAGGAGGAGGGGCCCCAGGCGGCGGGGCTGGCGTCGCCAGCGGATCCCTGCCCAGAGCAGGTGGGCCAGGGGCAGGAAGGCCGCGTAGTACTCGGTGTAGAGGGCGGCGGTGGTGGCCAGGACGTAGCCCAGCCCGGCCCGGCGGCGGGTCTCCGGGTCCTCGGCCTGGAGGAGCCGCCAGAAGAAGCCGGTGCTCACTAGCCCCAGGAGCAGCTCCAGGCCGTACATGCGCACCTCCTGGCTGTAGAAGAGGTGCATGGGGTTGAGGATCAGGAGGAGCAGGGCCAGGAGACGGAGCCGGGCCCGGCCGGGGAAGAGGATCCCTGTCACCCAGGCCAGGGCGGGGACGGTCAGCACCCCCACCAGCAGGGAGAAGGTGCGCAGGACCAGGGGATCCGCCCGGCCCCAGAGGAGGATCCAGGCGTGGAGCAGGGCGTAGTAGAGGGGCGGGT
>WGCB01000130.1 GCA_015494005.1 Caldilineaceae bacterium | reverse complement strand
TCAATGATACAGGACAACCAAAGTGCAACCAAGAAGAGGCACGACCGGGGGTGGAAACAGGGAGACAAGGGCTGGAGCCTGTGGCGGATGGCTCTCCTGGTCGGCTCCAGAGGGCCAGAGGACAGAAATATGGTAACACCCTTGGTGGCTTTGCGCAACCTCTTGAAAACGATTAAAAAGCCTCTTAAAAAAGTGCACTCTCACTTGACGAACCGGGCTGAAGTCGGTACACTGTCTGTAGATTCCCTGCATGCACTGCCCATCCCCCGGCACTGCGGCGCTGCCGACAGAGCGCCAACAGACAGCTTCGTTCCTGCCCGTCTTCATTCGTGAGCCCGGTTTTTCCTGGCCTTCCCCAGCCTGGTCACCCGGCCGCTTTTCCCGTCCCTGCACCGACGTTCCTGTACCGTCCGAAACCGACCTTCCCCCGCCGATTCGAGTCCCTCCAACCTTTGACGGGCCTTCTCTCCCCAGGCCCTTGACCTGTCGGTTCCTTCGCGCACTGCTCCCCTGGGTGCGCCCAGCCATCGGTTCGATCCCTTCCTCCACCGACCCACCAGAGGGGGCGCCTCATGAAAAAGATCATCAACAACCCAGCAGATTTCGTGCCGGAAATGCTGGATGGGCTGCTGCGGGCCCACCCAGACCAGCTGAGCTACACCGAGGACATCCACTGCATCGTGCGCGCGGACGCGCCGGTGGAGGGGAAAGTGGCCCTGGCCACCGGCGGCGGCTCCGGCCACCTGCCCGTCTTCCTGGGCTACGTGGGCAAGGGCATGCTGGATGGCTGCGCAGTGGGCGACGTCTTCTCCTCCCCCAGCGCGGACCAGATGCTGGCCGTGACCAAGCGCATCCACGGGGGCAAGGGCGTGGTCTACATCTACGGCAACTACGGCGGCGACGTGATGAACTTCGACATGGCCGCGGAGATGGCCGAGTTCGACGACATCCCGGTGCGCACGGTCCTGGTGCGGGACGACGTGGCCTCGGCCCCGCCGGAGGAGGCAGAGCGCCGGCGAGGCGTGGCCGGCATGGTCTTCGCCTTCAAGGTGGCCGGGGCCAAGGCGGATCTGGGCGGCAGCCTGGACGAGGTGGTGGAGGTGACGGAGCGGGCCCTGGCCAACATCCGCACCATGGGCGTGGCCCTCTCCCCCTGCACCGTGCCCATGGCCGGCAAGCCCACCTTCACCATCGGCGAGGACGAGATGGAGATCGGCATGGGCATCCACGGGGAGCCGGGCATCAAGCGGGAGAAGCTCCAGTCCGCGGACCAGATAGCGGAGCGCATGACCACCGCCATCCTGGAGGACCTGCAGCCCCAGGCCGGGGATCGCCTGGCCGTCATGGTCAACGGCCTGGGCGCCACCCCGCCGGAAGAACTCTACATCCTCTACCGCAAGGTCCACCAGATGCTCACGGACCGGGACCTGTCCGTGCACCGGGCCTACGTGGGCGAGTACGCCACCTCCATGGAGATGGCCGGTGCGTCGGTGACCCTCTTCCGCCTGGACGATGAGCTGGCCGCCCTGCTGGATCACCCGGCCCACACCCCCTTCTTCACCCAGGTCTGAGGAGGCGCCCCATGGCCGAGACCATCAGCGGTGACGCCGTGGCCCAGGCCCTGCGGCGGGTCTGCGCGGCGTTGATCGAGCAGAGCGATTACCTCACCTCCCTGGACCAAGCCCTGGGCGACGGAGACATGGGCATCACCATGGCCAAGCTGGCCAACGGCCTGCTGGAGTACCTGGAGACGGCCTCCCTGGACGATCTGGGCAAGTTCCTCCTGGGGGCGGGCATGGCGGCCAACCGAGCGGCCCCCTCCACCATGGGCACGTTGACCGCCACCGGGCTCATGCGGGCTGGCCGGGAGGTGAAGGGCAAGAGCCAGCTGAGCCCCCAGGATCTGGCCGCCATGTTCCAGGCCGCGGACCAGGGCATGCAGGAGCGGGGCAAGGCCAAGCCCGGGGACAAGACCATCATCGACGCCCTGCATCCGGCCGCCCAGGCCTTCGCCGCCGCGGTCCAGGAGGGGGCCAGCCTGCAGGAGGCGGGTCAGCGGGCCCTGGCCGCAGCTCGGGAAGGGCTGGAGAAGGTCACCCCCCTGCGCAGCAAGGTGGGCCGGGCCAGCTGGGTGGGCGAGCGCACCCAGGGCAAAGTGGATCCCGGCTGTGCCATGTTCGTCCTGGTCCTGGAGACGCTGAACGAGGGGAGCTAGAGGCGGGAAGCGGGCTGTCGCCCACTCACCTCGTCACCTGCCTCCTCCGTTTTTTCAAGCTTCCTAGTGCCTTGTCACGCCTGAAACGATGGGTAAGTTTGTAGCAACGGCTTTAGCCGTGCTGCCGCTGAAGCGGCTACTACGAACCCATCAAAATACGCTTGGCAAGACACTAGGCTACAC
>WGCB01000129.1 GCA_015494005.1 Caldilineaceae bacterium | reverse complement strand
GGCCCGCCCTGTTCGGCGGGGATGGGCCTGCCAGGCCTGCCACAGCCCCGTCAGGACCAAGAGGCCGTAGCCGCTGGCGTAGAGGAGCAGGAAGGGCACGGACCAGAGCTGGCCCCGGGTCACCGCCACGGCCACGGCCAGGAGAGCGTAGCCGCACAGGGCCATCTCCCCCCAGATGGTGGGGTCCAAGGGGACGGCGTAGAGGCTCCGCTGCCAGGATTCGCCCCGACGCCGCACCTGGAACTTGGGTGTGCGCTGGAAGGGAGTGGAGCGATTGGAGAGGGCCTGCCAGACGGCCAGGCTGTTGCTGAAGCTGAGCCCCATGCCCAGGAAAGTCAACAGGGGCAGGTAGGCCCAACGCCGCCACCAGTCCCGGCCATGGAGCTCCCGCTGGGCCAGGGCATAGAGGAGGGGCGGCCCCACCGAGGCCAGGCTCAGGTAGGCCAGGGGCCAGAAGGGGTCCGTGCCGGAAAGCAGCAGGGGCAGGGAGACGATCAGGAGCAGGAGGAGCAGGGGGTGGATCAGGTAGCTGCCCAGGTGGACCAGTCCCTGGAGCCGCCGAGCCAGGGGCCAGGGCATGCGCCAGAGCCGGGGCGCCAGTTTTCGCAGCACCTGGACGCTGCCCTTGGCCCAGCGGAACTGCTGCCGCTTGAAGGCCAGGAGCTGGGGCGGGATCTCCCCCGGCGCCACCACATGCCCCAGGAAACGGCCCTGCCAGCCGACCATCTGGGCCCGGTAGCTCAGGTCCAGGTCCTCGCACAGGGTGTCCGCCTGCCAGCCCCCCACCCGGGGATCCTCCAGGCAGGCCCGGCGCCAGACCCCAGCCGAGCCGTTGAAGCCGAAGGTGTAGCCGGCCGCCTGCCGCCCCGCCTGCTCCACCACGAAGTGACCGTCCAGGGCCAGGGCCTGGCAGCGGGTGAGCCAGGAATAGTCTGGGTTCAGATGGCCCCAGCGGGCCTGGACAAAGGCCACGCGCTGGTTCTCGGGCTGGGTCAGCAGGGGGATGGTGCGGCGCAGGAAGTCCGGCGGGGGGACGAAATCCGCGTCGAAAATGGCGATGAACGTTCCGCTGGCCTGGCGCAGCCCCTGGGCCAGGGCCCCGGCCTTGAAGCCCTGCCGCTCCTCCCGGTGCAGCACCTCCATCTGGACGCCCCGTTGCCGCCAGTAGGCCGCCCGCAGCCGGGCCGCGGCCGTGGTCTCGTCCGTGGAGTCGTCCAGCACCTGGATCTGCAGCCGATCCCGGGGATAGTCCAGCTGGGCGCAGGCGTCCAGGAGGCGGGTGACCACGTGGTACTCGTTGTAGATGGGCAGCTGCACCGTCACTTTGGGCCAGACATTCCCCTCGGTCCAGGCATCGGGCTGGGGCCCATGGGGGAGGGAATGCCGGTCCCGGTCTCGGCGCCACTGCCAGGTGAGCCAGAGGGCGTTGAAGCCATAGATGGCCAGGCCCACCGCGGCCACGGCGTGGCCCATCTGCAGGAGAGGGACGAGGATGTGGATGAGGAGGCGAATGGCGAACATCATGCAGACCATCCACGAAGGGTGGGAGGAAGCGGGATCCTGGCGCCTTCAAACAAAAAGCGCCGACGGAAACGTCCTCGAACGTCGTCGGCCAGATGGACCCAGTATAGCGGATCCCGGGAATCCGCGCCAAATTGATTGCCGGGGGCTCCGGGGATCCCAGGGAATCCGGCAAAATTAGCCAAAGTCCTCCTGGGGTGGCCAGTCCGCTTTGTGATATACTTTGAGTCAAGATAACGACGGATGCGAATCCGTCCCACGCTGTGTCCCAGCAGAGCAATCCCCCATTCGCCAGACGAGGTAGAACCATGTCAGATGTAGCCGCACAGCCGAGCAGGCCAGCTGTGGACCACGAAGCTATCCGCACGTTGGAGGAAGACGTGGCCGCTGGCATTCCTGAGATCATGCTGGACCTGCTAGACACCTTCATCAACGACACGCCCCACCACATCCAGGTCCTGGCCGCCTACCGCCCTGGGGACGATCCCAGCGTGGTGATGCGCAGCGCCCACTCCCTCAAGTCCAGCGCCGCCACCTTCGGCGCCCATCCCCTGGCCCAGCTCTGCGCCGAGATCGAGCGCCTGGCCCGAGAGGGCGACCTGGGGGATCTGCCCCAGCTGGTGGAGCAGGTCCAGGCCGAGTACCGCACGGTCAAAGCCATCCTGGAGGAGGAGCGGGCCCGCTTCGAGGGGTAAGGCCTGGTTCTCGGCGGAGGTCACCTGCAACGGGCACGGGGCGCCACGAACAAACAGGGAGAGAAGCTACCATCAGAGGCCCCATTCGACCTGGATCTGCGGGAATGGCGCTGGGTGCTGAGCAATCCCATCTATGTGGCGGGGGTGTCTAGCACGGAGTGAGCG
>WGCB01000128.1 GCA_015494005.1 Caldilineaceae bacterium | reverse complement strand
CGGGCTTCCACGCCCACGCCTATGACGCCACCAACATCCTCCTGGATGCCATCGAGAAGGTGGCCCAGGTGGACGCGGAGGGCAGCATCCTCATCGGCCGCCAGGCCCTGCGGGACGCCATCTACAGCACCAAGGACTATCCGGGTGTCACCGGCACCCTGACCTGCAACCAGTACGGCGATTGCGCCACCGGCGAGGCCCTGGGCATCTTCCAGATCACCGAGGCCGAGGTCAACGAAGACAACTGGCCGCCGCCCGTGGTCTGGACGCCTTCCGGCCAGTAACGCCAAGGCTCCTCAGAACCATGCACACGAGCTGGGGAGGGCACACCTCCCTGGCTCGTGTGCTATATAGCCATCATCCACTGTGAGGAACTGTCATGAGAGCACGTCTCTATCGCCTGAACTGGGTGGACGTCGTCCTGAACACTTTCCGCATCGTCATCATCGTGGCGGTGATCGTCGGGGCCTTCAACACCATCACCTCGGGCAAATACACCGGCGACCAGTGGGTCAGTCTGATCATGTCGGGGCTGGCCCAGGGCAGCATCTACGCCCTCATCGCGCTGGGCTACACTCTGGTCTACGGCATCCTGTTGATGATCAACTTCGCCCACGGCGAGGTCTTCATGGCCGGGGCCTACACCGCCTACTTCCTGGCCACCTACTCGGCCCGGAAAGGATGGCTGGAGAGCCAGCCCCTGCTCACCATCCTCTCCTGGATCCTGCTGGCGGCCTTGGTCTCCATGGGGGTGGCCGTCCTGCTGGAACGGGTGGCCTACCGTCCCCTCCGGGGTGCGCCCCGGCTGGTGCCCCTGATCACGGCCATCGGCGCCTCCTTCTTCCTGCAGTACACCTTCAAGGGCCTCTACGGCTCGGCTTTCCGCACTTATCCTGAAGTGGCGGCGCTGAAAGGCTCCGTCGAGATGGGTGGCGCCCAGATCCCCGTGGTGCAGATCTTCGTCTTCCTGGCCGCGGTGGTGTTGATGGTGGGGCTCTACTGGATCGTGGAGAAGACCAAACGGGGCAAGGCCATGCGGGCCGTCTCGGAGAACAAAGAGGTGGCCCGGCTCATGGGCATCGACATCGACAAGGTCATCGTCTTCACCTTCATGCTGGGCGGGGCCCTGGCCGGCGCGGCCGGGGTGATCAACGGCCTCTACCGGCCCCAGGGTGTGAACTTCTTCATGGGCTTCTTCCCGGGGATCAAGGCCTTCACCGCCGCGGTGCTGGGGGGCATCGGCAACGTGCCCGGCGCCTTCCTGGGAGGCATCCTCCTGGGGGTCATCGAGTCCTTGGGGCCCAACCTGGTGCTGGACGGCCTGGGCATCCCCGCGGCCAACCAGCTGAAGGATGTCATCGCCTTCACCATGCTGGTGCTGGTGCTGATCTTCCGGCCCCAGGGCATCCTGGGTGAACGCCTGGCCGAGAAGCGAGCGTAGGAGGAGAGCGCATGCACGAGAACCGAACGCTGGACTGGCGACCGCTGCTCCGAGCCGGCCTCCTGGCTGGCATCGTGCCCCTCTACACCGCGGCCATCGGCATGGTGGAGGTCTTCAACGCCCGGGAGGTGGTCCAGGGGCTCCTCACCCTGGGCGAGATGCTGGTCATCTTCCCCAGCCTGGTGGTGGGCTACCTGGTGGCCCTGGGCCTGCGCCGCTCCGGGAGCAACCCCCTGGTGACCCTGGCCAGCGCCCTGATCGCGGGCTTCATCGCTGCCTTGCCTGTGACCCTGCTGGTGCTGATCAACGCGGCCATCCCTCTGCGGGGGATGTTCGTGAGCGTCACCCCGAAGCTGATCGAGATCCTCCTCTTCGAGCAGGAGCAGATGCTCACCGGGCTGGCCCTGCTCATCGGCGCGCTGACCCTGGCCGGTGGCCTGGGCGGGCTGGCGGCCTTCATCCCGGACCGCTTCCGCCGGGCCCTGATCGTCTCCCTGGTGGTGGTGATCCTCTCGGGCCTGCTCAGCGAGTTCATCAAGCAGATCTTGCAGCAGTTCATCAGCCGCAGCCTGCTGAAACAGATCGTCAAGGGCAAGTCCCTGACCAGCCAGGCCGCGGCGGCCATCTTCGTGGTCACCTACCTGGTCTCCCTCTTCTGGAGCACCAAGGGCCAGGACGTCAAATCCTGGTACGCCGGCCTGCCCGCGGCGCAACAGCGCCAGTCTCGCCGGGTCTGGCGGGGGATCCTGGGGATCTTCCTGCTCCTCCTGCCCTGGATCATGGGCCCCTACCTCAGCGAGGTCATCGACAACGTGGGCCTCTACGTCATCATGGGCCTGGGGCTGAACATCGCGGTGGGCTGGGCCGGCCTGCTGGACCTGGGCTACGTGACCAACTTCGCGGTGGGGGCCTACATCACCGGCGTGCTCATCTCCACCGGCCCCCTGGGCATCGGCGCTCGCCTGGGCATCGATCCCCTGAACTTCTGGATGATCATCCCCATCGCCATCCTGGCGGCCATGTTCACCGGCTTCGTCTTCGCCCTGCCCGTGCTGCGCATGCGGGGGGACTACCTGGCCATCGCCACCCTGGGCTTCGGCGAGATCATCCGCCTGCTGGCCCTCTCCGACTGGCTCAAGCCCTACATCGGCGGGGCCCAGGGCATCCTCTTCATCAGCAAGCCGGATCTGCCCGGCCTGGCCGAGCTACTGCCCCTGGCCGACTGGGCCCCGGGCTTCGTGGAGCTGGCCCAGAAGAAGGGGGTGTTGAGCGGCCTGCTGAAGCTGCTCTTCTACGGGGAGTTCAGTGGCCCCCAGGAGCTCTACTACGTCATCCTGGCCGGGGCCCTGCTGGTCCTCTTCGTGGCCCTGCGGCTGAACAACTCCCGCACCGGCCGCCAGTGGATGGCCATGCGGGAGGACGAGGACGCGGCCTCCGCGGTGGGCATCGACATCACCCTGACCAAGGTGCTGGCCTTCACCGTCAGCGCGGCCTCGGGCGGCCTGGCCGGGGCCATCTTCGCCAGCAAGGTGGGGACCATCTTCCCCAACAGCTTCAGCCTGCTGGTCTCCATCAACGTGCTCAGCCTGATCATCATCGGCGGCATGGGCAGCATCCCGGGCATCGTGGTGGGTGCGCTGGCCCTCATCGGCCTGCCCGAGCTCCTGCGGGAGTTCTCCGAGTTCCGCCTGCTCCTCTACGGCGCGCTGCTGGTGGTGATGATGCTGGTCCGCCCCGAGGGGCTGTGGCCCTCCCCGGTCATCCGCCGGGAGATGGCCGCGGTGGAAGAGGAGAGCGAGGAGCCCCCGCCCACGGACAAGGGCACGCCCGAGACGCCCCAAGCCCTGCACTCCCTGTGGGAACCGACTGACTGAGAGGAGCCAACATGAGCGACAACATCCTGGAGGTGAAGCAGCTGGTCAAGCGCTTCGGTGGCCTGGTGGCGGTGGATCACCTGGACTACGAGCTGCCCCGAGGCAGCATCTGCAGCATCATCGGCCCCAACGGCGCGGGCAAGACCTCCTTCTTCAACTGCCTGACCGGTTTCTACAGCATCGACGAAGGGGACGTGATCTTCGATGTCTACAGCCTGAAGGGGCTGGAGCCCTTCCAGGTGACCCGGCTGGGCATCGCCCGCACTTTCCAGAACATCCGCCTCTTCGGCAACATGACCGCCATCGAGAACATCATGGTGGGCCAGGAGCCCCACCTCCACTCCTCCTGGATCGGCACGATCCTGGGCACGCCAGGCACCCGCCGAGAGGAGCAGATGGTGGAGGAGGAGGCCCGGCGGCTGCTCCGCTTCGTGGGGCTGCGGGGCAAGGGGGACATGCTGGCCAAGAACCTCCCCTACGGCGACCAGCGGCGGCTGGAGATCGGCCGGGCCCTGGCCAGCAAGCCCAAGCTGCTCCTGCTGGACGAGCCCACCGCGGGCATGAACCCGGCGGAGACCCTCCAGACCACCCAGTTCATCCAGCGGCTGCGGGACGAGCTGGGCATCACCATCCTGCTCATCGAGCACGACATGAAAGTCGTCATGGGCATTTCGGAAAAGGTGACCGTGCTAGACTACGGCAAGAAGCTCGCCGAAGGCACGCCCGAAGAAATCCAGAACGATCCTCGAGTCATCGAAGCCTATCTGGGCCGAGGCGCCGCACAGATGATGGCCGAAGCAGCTTAACAGGAGCAGGACATCATGGCATTATTGGAACTCGAAAACGTGCACAGCTACTATGGCAATATCCACGCGCTCAAGGGCGTCTCCATGACGGTCGACGAGGGCGAGAT
>WGCB01000127.1 GCA_015494005.1 Caldilineaceae bacterium | reverse complement strand
CGGCTCACCGGCCACCCCACCCAGCGCCTGGCCAACCACGCCAGCTTCGTCATCCAGGGGGTGGAGGCAGAGGGGGTGCTCATCGCCCTGGACCTGGCCGGGGTGGCGGCCAGCAGCGGCAGCGCCTGCACCAGCGCCGCCCAGAAGCCCAGCCACGTGCTGGAGGCCATCGGCGTCCCCGCCCGGGACGCGGTGGGCGGCCTGCGCCTGAGCTTGGGCCACAGTAACACCCCGGAGCAGGTGGAGTACGTCCTGGAGCAGCTGCCCCGCATCGTGGAGCGCATCCGCGGGGCCGGGCCGCTCCAGCCATGACCCCCTAGCCATGATCCCCACCGAGCCGGATCACCGTTCGACCGCCCCAGCCACCCCTGCCTAGCCCATGTCACCAGTGCGTCGTTTCCCATCCCTGGCCCGGGTGCTCCTCATGGATCCCCTGGCCGTGCTGGCCGGGTTGACCCTGGTCACGGGCTGGGTGCTGGCTGCCTTCGTGGACGGCCTGGGCTACATTCCCCTCTACTTCGGTCGGCTCCTCTTCTCCCCCGAGGACGTGCGAGCCTTCCACTTCACCCTGCTGACGGTCAACGCCCTGGCCCTGCCCACCCTCTGGTGGCGGGTGCGCAAGTTCCGGGCCATCCTGCGCCGGGGCGTCCCGGTGAAGGGGCAGATCAGCCGCATCACCAAGGCCCTGGGCCGCTACCGGCTGGACTTCCTCTACTGGTACCAGGGGCAGCACTTCCAGAGCCGGCTCCTGGTGCGCCCCACCCGGCGGCTGGGCCAGGATGCGCCCCTCCAGTCCGGCGTCACCGTCACGGTGATCGTGGACCATGCCCGGCCCACCCAGGCGCTGATCCAGGAGCTGTACGAGTGAACAGATGGGGCGACTGGATGATAGAAGCATGCAGCCAACGTCCAACTCCCAGATTCCCACTCCCTGTCTTTCGCCAAATGATCGCCGATTTCACCGCCAAGGGTCAGGGATAGTACAATTGGGTTGCAGGCTCCCGGATCCGGGATCCGGGCTCGATCCGTCTGACATCAACTGCAACCAGCCGACAACCCAAACCCATGACCACGACGACAAAACCGATCCGCTTTCCCAAGCTGCGGGGGGTGGAGGCTCGCCCCATTGCCTACAACGGGCAGCGCTACTACTATCTCCGGGACCCCCTGGAGCTGGCCGAGAACACTCTGCTCGTCCCCCAGGCCCTGGGACCCGCCCTGGCCCTCTGCGACGGCACCCTGGAGGACGCCCGGGCCCTGGCCGCGGCCCTGGCTGTCCGTTTCGGCCTCCAGGTGGACCCAGAGATCATCCAGGAGCTGCTGACCGCACTGGACCAGGCCCTGCTCCTGGAGAACGAGCGCTCCGCGGAGGCCCGGGCCCAGGCCGTGGACCGCTTCCGGGCCGCGCCCTTCCGCACCCCGGCCCTGGCTGGCCCCTCCTATCCGGAGGAGGCGGGCGAGCTGCGGGGCATGTTGAACCGCTACCTGGAGCAGGCCCCGGCCACATGGGACGGCCCCGCGTCGGGCTCCATCCGAGGGCTCCTCAGCCCCCACATCGACTACCCCCGGGGCGGGCCAGTCTACGCCCAGGCCTGGCAGCAGGCCCAGGCCGTAGCCCAGGAGGCGGACCTGGTCATCGTCTTCGCCACGGACCACTACGGGGACGATCCCGTCACCCTGACCCGGCAGAGCTACGCCACGCCCTTCGGGGTGCTGCCCACGGAGCAGGGCGTGGTGGACGCGGTGGCCGCGGCCCTGGGCGAGGAGGCCGTCTTCGCCGGGGAGCTGCGTCACCGCAACGAGCACTCCATCGAGCTGGTGGCCGTCTGGCTCCACCACATGCGCCAGGGCCGCCCGGTGGAGATGGTGCCCATCCTGGTGGGGCCCTACACCCGCTTCGCGGACGAGCAGGGCCGGGCCCAGGACGATCCCACCATCCAGCGGCTGCTGGAGGCCCTGCGCCTGGCTACCCGGGGCCGTCACGTGGCCCTGGACCTGGCCCAGCATGCGCATGGTCAGGTAGATGGGCGTGGTGCCACAGATGTTGGTCTGGTCCTGGCTGCGGTGGATGGCCTGGAAGAAGCCCTCCGCGTCCCCGGCCTGGATCTGGGCCAGGAGGGCCTGGTCG
>WGCB01000126.1 GCA_015494005.1 Caldilineaceae bacterium | reverse complement strand
TCCGTGGGCGGGCCGTAGAGCTCCTGGTTGACCCAGTTGCCCAGCCGGCCGATGGCCTGGGCCAGCAGCACGTTGGGGGCGATGAAGTCCAGGTACTTCAGCAGGTCCAGCTTGTAGATCTTGACGTAGAGCAGCACCGCGATGATGCCCCCGGCCAGGCCGCCATAGATCCCCAGCCCCCGGAAGCCTCCGTTCCAGAAATTGAAGATGTCCCAGGGGTGAGTGCGGTAGTACTCCCAGCCCAGGCCGTCCGCGGGGGAGCTGAAGACGTGGTAGAGGCGGGCGCCGATGATTCCCAGGACCAGGGTCCAGGCCAGCAGGTTCCAGATGTGGTCCGGGTTCTCGCCGGCCTCCTCGGCCAGCCGGGCGGAGAGCCACGCGGCGATCACTGCGCCGCCCACGATGAAGACCCCGTACCAGTGGAGGGCGAAGGGGCCAATCTTGAAAATCACCGGGTTCATGCGTTGCTCCTCACGTGTGGTCTCTCACGGTTCCTGGAAGGCGTGCCGATGGGCTGAGCACGGCTACCAGTATAGACCGATCCAGGGAAAACGCCAAGCCTCATAGGGAGCAAAAAGTGCGGACGCGAGAAGGCAGGCCACCAGGTGACCTGCCTTCTCGTTGTTGCGAACCCACAGGAGAGAGGGGGGTGTTGGCTCAGTTCACGGGCTCCCCCACCAGGCGCTGCACCGTATCCCGCAGCTGCTGGAGGGTGAAGGGTTTGCTCAGGATCTCCACGATGCCCAGGCTGTCCGCCTGCTCCTGGACCAGGTGCAGGGAGTGGGCAGTCATGACCATCACCGGGAGCTGGGGGTGGTGGTCCTGGAGCCAGCGGATCAGGTCGAAGCCCGTCTCCCGGGGCATCACCACGTCCGTGATGACCAGGGACCAGGCGCCGGTGCGCAGCCAGTGGCGGGCGTCCTCCGCGGAGGAGCAGACCACTGTGGCGTAGCCGCTGCGCATGAGCCCAATGCTGACAAAGCGGCCCAGGTGATCTTCGTCGTCCACGATGAGGATGCGGGGCGGCTCCGGCTGGCCGTTCTGTGGAGGATGCGTCTCGGATGGCAGGAAAGGATTCTGGGTCGTCATGGTCTATCTGCTCGAAATGGTTGGGTGAATTGAAAAAGCGATCTCTGTGCCTGTATGCAGTAAGCATAACAGGGAGAGATCGCTTCCGGCAGTAGGCGTTTCGGCCCAGGATTTCCGGAGGAAAAAAGTACTGTTTATCGGTTGTTCAAGTCTCTGGCCAGGTTTTTCCTGCCCTCAGTCTTCTCCGCTGCTCTCTGCCATGGGAGCGCCGGCCTCCAGCCAGACCTCCAAGGTGCGGCCGATGCGTTCCAGGCTCTCGGCGCTCAGCTTGTCCAGGGTGTCCTGGGTGGTGTGCCAGTAGGGATAGTCGAAGTCGATCATGTCCGCGGCCAGGAAACCCGCCTCCAGGAAGGGGATATGGTCATCGGTGATCCGGTAGCGGTACTCGGGGATGATCCAGTCCCCGTAGCCCAGGTCCCTGGCCATCCCCCAGATGGCGTCGGTGAGCCGGTCGCTGCTGTTGGACTCCAGATAGACCTGCTGGTCCGCGTCGCCGATCATGTCCACGATCACCGCGAAGCGAGGCTCGTCGCAGCGAGGGAATTTGTCCAGGTTGGCCACGAAGTAGCGGCTGCCCAGGATCCAGTCCCAGCCGGGGATGCGGCCGTTGTCCTCTGCATCGAAGAAGACCAGGCAGACGGTGTGGCCGCTGGCCGGGACGTTCAGGGTGCGGGCCAGCTCCGTCAGGACGGCCACGCCGGAGGCCCCGTCGTTGGCCCCTGGGACGGGTCGGCCCCGCAGCGCAGGATCCGGATCCCGGTCCGCGACCAGGCGGCTGTCGTAGTGGGCGCCCAGGATGGCCACGGGCCCTTCCCCCCGCACCGCGATGATGTTGCGGGCCTCGATGCCATCCGCCACCGGGAAGGGCTGGATGAAGATCTCCCAGCCCGCGGCTCGCAGGGTCTCCACCAGCCAGTCGCCCATCTGCCGGTGGGCCTCGCTGCCTGTGACCCGAGGACCGAAGGCCATCTGGGCCTCCGCGTCGGCCAGGGCCATCTCCCCGGAGAAGGCTGGCTCCACCGTGGGGGTCTGCACCAGGCCATAGCCCAGGTAGCCGAAGAAGCCCACGGACGCGGCCAGGGCCGCCAACAGGATCAGTTCGACGCTGTATTTTCGGACAGGCTCCATGGGGGGCTCCTCACGCTCCCTCCGGAAGGAAGGAGCCAGATAGACTCGCTCCGGCGGTCAGCGCCGGCCTTTCCGGTCCTTCTCCCGGCCCCGGAAGAAGATGCGGATGGGCGTGCCCAGGAAGGGATGGTGCTTCCGGATCTGGTTCTCGATGTAGCGCTGGTAGCTGAAGTGGACCAGTTTGGGATCGTTCACGAAGATCACGAAGGTAGGGGGCTCGACGTCCACCTGGGTGGCGTAGTAGAGACGCAGGACCCGCCCCCCTTTGCTGGGCGGCCGGGTGGCGTCGTAGGCCTCTCGGATGATCTGGTTCAGCTCGCTGGTGCTCAGCCGATAGCGACGCTCCTCGGCCACCGCCAGGGCCGTGGGCAGGATCTTGTCCACCCGCTGCCGGGTCTTGGCGCTGACGAAGAGCACCGGCACGTAGTCCATGAACTTGAGCTCCTCCCGCACCTTCCGGGTGTACTCCACCATGGTGTGGGAGTCCTTCTCGATGGCGTCCCACTTGTTGACCACCACCACCACGCCCTTGTACCGCTCCAGGATGTAGCCGGCGATGTGGGTGTCCTGGGCGGTGACCCCCTCCGTGGCGTCGATGACCAGGAGCACCACGTCCGCCCGATCGATGGCCCGCACGCTGCGCAGGACGCTGTACTTCTCGATGCCGGGTTCCACCTTGCCCCGGCGGCGGATGCCCGCGGTGTCGATGAGGACGATCTTCTGGCCGTCGTAGACCAGGGCGGTGTCCACCGTGTCCCGGGTCGTCCCGGGGATCTCGCTGACGATGGAGCGGTCCTGGCCGATGAGGGCGTTGAGCAGGCTGCTCTTGCCCACGTTGGGGCGCCCCACGATGGCGATGCCCACCACCTCTTCCTCTTCTTCCTCTGGCGGGGAAGGGGGCAGGGCCTTCACCACCTCGTCCAGCAGATCGCCCACCCCGGTGCCGTGGTAGGCGCTGATGGGGATGGGCTCGCCCAGGCCCAGGGCCCAGAACTCGGCCGCGTTGAGCTGGCGCTCCTTGCTCTCCGCCTTGTTCGCCGCCACGAAGACCGGCTTCTTGGTCCGGCGCAGGAGCTGGGCCAGCTCCTCGTCCGCGGCAGTGAGGCCATCCTTGGTGTCCACCACGAAGATGATGACATCCGCCTCCTCCAGGGCCACCTCCACCTGGTTGCGGATCTCCGTGATGAAGCCGGCCGAGTCCTTGGCCAGGGGCGTCTGATGGCGCAGGCGTCGCCGTGGGGCCCGGCTCTCGGCGGTGGACTCCGCTTCCAGCCCGCCGGTGTCGATGACGATGAAGCTGACCCCGTTCCACTCGCTCTCGCCGTAGATCCGGTCCCGGGTAGTGCCGGGCAGATCCTCCACGATGGCGGAGCGAGCGCCCACCAGCCGGTTGAAGAGGGTCGATTTGCCTACGTTGGGCCGCCCCACCAGGGCGACCACGGGTTTCCTGCGTTTTTTCATGGGGTTGACGTCGATTTCCACCCGGGGATGACCCTGCCCGCAGGCAGCGTCCCCCAGGAAACTAGTGTCGCGCAAAAGGCGTGATGCTTCCGTGAAGTGGGCTCCAAACCGGGGGAGCCAGGCTCACGGGGTGGGTG
>WGCB01000125.1 GCA_015494005.1 Caldilineaceae bacterium | reverse complement strand
GGCTCCGCCCCCCAGCGCCGGGCAAGCGCCCCCGGCCGGTCAGGCCGCGGCCCCGGAACCGGCAGCCCCCACAGGCCCCCAGCCCGGCGGCACCTTGACCCTCTCCCTGGGCAACGACTTCGTGACCTTCGACCCCTACTTCGACGAGGAGAACGCCAACTTCAAGGCCCCCATCTTCGAGGCGCCCATCCGCATCAGCGATGAGGGCGGCTTCGAGCCCTGGCTGGCCGAGTCCTGGGAGATGAGCGAGGACGGTCTGACCATCACCCTGCACCTGCGCCAGGGCATCAAGTTCCACAACGGCCGGGAGCTGACCGCGGACGACGTCGTCTGGGCCGTGGAGCGGGTGCTGGACAAGGACAAGGGCTATCATCTGAGCGATCGCTTCACCACCTGCACCGGCGCCACCAAGATCGACGACTACACCGTGGCCATCAACTACAACAAGGTGGCCAACTCGGCCCTGGACGGCATCGCCCGCCTCTACATCCTGCCCAAGGAGGCGGATGAGACGGTGGCCACCCAGCCCATCGGCACCGGCCCCTTCATGCTGGAGGAGTGGGTGCCCGGGGATCACCTGACCCTGGTCAAGTTCCCGGACTACTGGCGGGAGGGGGAGCCCTACCTGGACAAGGTCATCGTCAAACCCATCCCGGATCCCCAGTCCCGCATGGTGAACCTGCTGGCCGGCAGCATCGACGGCCTGTGGGGCGTGCCCCTGGCGGACAAGGCCATGCTGGAGCAGGTGGAGGATGTGGTGGTCGGGGAGTCGCCTCCCGGGTTCTCCTTCTACGCCTTCATCATGAACATCCAGGAGAAGCCCTTCGACAATCAGCTGGTGCGCCAGGCCATGAACTACGCGGTGGACCGGGACAAGATCAACCAGCTGGCCTTCCACGGCCAGGCCAACATGACCCTCCTGCCCTACGCCCCCACCTCCTGGGCCTACCCCGCGGACCTGGAAGGCTTCTACACCTTCGACCTGGAGAAGGCCAAGGCCCTCCTGGCCGAGGCCGGCTACCCGGACGGCTTCCAGACCCAGATGCTCATCCGGGGCGCGGCCGGCCCCTACCTGGACATGGCCCAGGTCTACCAGCAGGATCTGGCCCAGATCGGCGTGGAGATGGAACTGCTGCCCACAGAGATTCCCCAGTACTTCCCCAAGCTCATCGGCAGTGAGTTCGCCATCGTCTCCCACGGCACCGGGGAGGCCACGGTCGATCCCAGCGGCCTCTTCGAGGGCGCGGCCTGCTGCCGGCCCTTCCGCAACTTCTTCGGCATCACCGAGGACACCACCTGGTTCCCCGAGTACAAGGCCCTGATCGACAAGGCCAGCACCAGCCTGGACCAGGAGGAGCGCAAGGCCCTCTACCACGACGCGCTGAAGATCCTCCTGGAGCAGGGCTGGACCATCCCGGTGGCCTGGCGCCAGCAGGTCTATGCCCTGAAGAGCCACGTCCAGGGGTTGCGCACGGATCTGGACGGCCAGATCTGGCTCAACGGCACCTGGCTGGCTCAGTGAGCCCAACCGGCAGGGGTGTCGCTTGAACATTCCCGGAATGGGCGGTGCCTGTATGCCCATTCCGGGAATGTCGACACGGCACAACGCACTTTGAACCCATCCCCCAACGGAGGAAGACATCCTTGGGCAAGTACGCGCTTCGACGCCTGGCGCAGATGGTGCCGGCGCTCCTCCTGGTCTCCATCGCCGTCTTCATGATCATCCATCTCATCCCCGGGGATCCGGCCAAGATCATCGCCGGGCCCAACGCCACGGACGAGCAGCTGGAGGCCCTCACCCGCCAGTTCGGCCTGGACCGCCCCCTCTGGGAGCAGTACGTCACCTGGCTGGGCAACGCCCTCACCGGCAACCTGGGCCACTCCTTCATCAACAACTACCCGGTGAACCAGATGATCGCCCTGCGGGTGCCCGCCACCCTGGAGCTGGCCCTGGCCGCCACCTTCATCGCGGTGATCATCGCCTTCCCCTTGGGCATCCTGGCGGCCCTGCGGCCGGGCAGCTTCGTCGACCTGCTCAGCACCCTCTTCGCCGCCCTCTCCTTCGCCGTGCCCGGTTTCTGGCTGGCCATCCTGCTGATCCTGTTCTTCAGCCTGCGCCTCCAGTGGCTGCCCCCCTCAGGGCGACCTGACTTCGGGGATCAGCCGGTAGAGCACTTCAAGGCCCTGATCATGCCGGCCTTGACCCTGGGCATCGCCCTGGCGGCCAAGCTGGCCCGCTACCTGCGCTCCGCCATGCTGGACGTGCTGGACCGGGACTACGTGCGCACGGCCCGGGCCAAGGGGCTGCACGAGCGGGTGGTGATCGTCCGGCACGTGCTGCGCAACGCCCTGATCCCGGTGATCACCGTCCTGGGCCTGCAGACCGGTGACCTGCTCAGCGGCGCCATCATCGTGGAGTCGGTCTTCGCCTGGCCCGGGGTGGGCCGGCTGACTGTCCAGGCCATCGGCTGGCGGGACTACGCCCTGCTCCAGGCGGATGTGCTCTACATCGTGCTGGCCTTCATGTTCATCAACCTGCTGACGGATCTCACCTACGGGTTCTTCGACCCGCGCATCCGCTACCAATGACCCCGGCAAGAGGAGCTGTCCGTTGAGCACCGAACCTCGCCCCCTGCCCCCGCCCAGCCACGAAGGGGAGAGCCTGACCCGCATGGCTCTCCAGGCCCTGCTGCGCCATCGCTCCGGCATGATCGGCCTGGTCATCACCCTGGCCCTGCTGATCCTGGCCATCCTGGCCCCGGCCATCGCCCCCTACGATCCCCTGGAAATGCACGCCCCGGACCGCTTCCAGCCTCCGTCCCGCACCTACCTGATGGGGACCGACGAGTTCGGCCGGGACATCTTCAGCCGCATCCTCATCGGCTCCCGGATCTCCTTCAGCGTGGGCCTGGTCTCCATCGCCATCGCCACTGCCCTGGGGGTCCTGGTGGGGCTGGCCGCGGGCTACTTCGGCGGCTGGTTCGACACGGTGACCATGCGCTTCTTCGACGCCCTCCTGGCCTTCCCGGCCATCCTGCTGGCCATCGTCATCCTGGCCATCCTGGGGCCGGGCTCTTTCACGGTGATCCTGGCCGTGGCCATCGTCAACGTGCCCGCCTTCGCCCGCCTGACCCGGGCCAACGTGCTGGCGGAGAAGGAGCGGGAGTACATCGAGGCCACCCGGGCCGTGGGGGCGTCTGCCTCCCGCATCATCTTCCAGCACATCCTGCCCAACGTCTCCTCCACCCTCCTGGTCCAGATCACCGTCTCCGTGGCCTCCGCCGTCCTGCTGGAAGCGGCCCTGAGCTTCCTGGGCCTGGGCACGCCCCCGCCCGCGCCGTCCTGGGGCTCCATGCTGAGTGTGGGACGGGGGTCCCTGCCCCTGGCTCCCTGGTACGGCATCTATCCAGGCCTGGCCATCACCCTCCTGGTCATGGGGCTCTATCTGTTGGGCGATGGCCTGCGGGACGCCCTGGATCCCCGGCGGCAGAAGCTGGTCTAGGCGGGGGCCGGCCTTCCGCTCGGGCGTGGAGAGCCGCACCTCCCACTGTCCCCCTCTGGCGTTGACTCGCTCCGCAGCCGTGATTTGGCTCCGCAACAGGTATCTTGCTCCGCAGCATCTGGCTCTGGTCATTCAAACCCACAGAGTCATTCAAACCCATAGAAAGGGAGGCCGCATCGCCATGAAATCCATGAGCAAGTGGGAACGGGTCCAGGCCGCGCTGGCCAAGGCCCCGGTAGATCGGGTGCCCATCAGCCTCTGGAAGCATTACCACCTCCGGGACCGGGCCCCAGGCCAGTTGGCCCAGGTGACCCTGGCCCTCTACCGCCAGTTCGACATCGACCTGATCAAGCTCACCCCCAGCGGCCTCTACTTCATCCAGGATTGGGGCGCCACCATCCGCTTTGGCCAGGACGACGACACCCCGCCCCTGCCGGTGGAGCCGGTCATCGCCCAACCCGAGGACTGGACGGCCCTGCCCCGGCTGGACGTCCACAGCGGGGCCCTGCGCCGGGAGCTGGAGGCCATCCAACAGCTGGCCGCCGGCCTGAACGGAGAGGCCCCCTTCGTCATGACCCTCTTCAGCCCCCTGACCGTGGCCTACAAGCTCTGCGGCAGCCCGGTCTCGGGCCAGCTCCTGATGGAGCACATGCGTCAGGCCCCGGAGCAACTCCACGCCGGCCTGGCCACCATCCGGGACACGGTGATCGAGTACGCGGCCGCCTGTCTGGAAGCCGGCGCGCCGGGCTTCTTCTACGCCACCCAGATGGCCACCGGGGACCTCCTGACCCGGGAAGAGTTCCTGGAGTTCGGTCGGCCCTACGACCTGGCCGTGCTGGAGGCCCTGGCCGGGCGCTCCCGGATCACCATGCTCCACGTCTGCCGACGGAATCTCCTCTTCGACCTGGTGGCGGACTACCCGGTGGATGTGATCAACTGGGCGGCCGGGGACAGCAACATCTCCTTGGCCGACGCTCGGGCCATGACCGACAGGGCCCTGGCCGGGGGCCTCTCCCTGGAGACCCTCCTCCACGGCCGCCCGGAGGACGTGCGGGCGGAGGTCCGCGCGGCCCTGGCCCAGGCCGGACGGGAGGGCTTCATGCTGGCGCCGGACTGCGTGATCAAGGGCCCCACGCCGGACGCCAACCTGG
>WGCB01000124.1 GCA_015494005.1 Caldilineaceae bacterium | reverse complement strand
CTCAGAGCCCGACTCAAGAGTGGCCGCTGGGAGGAAACGGTTGCTCTCATTCCACCTCCTCGACGCTCGTATCATCGCTCTGCCGCTTGATGACAACTCTTACTTGCACCCGGCCTTTTGAGGCTCGGGTGTTTTTGGTCCAGGGTAGGCCCATTGGTATAATGAACGAACGTGCCTTGTGCATTTGCCGAAGATTTAACAATAAAAACATGGTTTATTGACAAAATAACCGGGCCTTGTTATACTTGGGCCCAGGCTGGGGCTCCCCATAGGGGCTTGGGCATTCCTCTGAGTGCTCTGGCGGGGAAGAATTCCCACTTTGGTGGGCGATTCAGACCGATTTCGAGGGGCCGGTTTGAAGGGCTGCAAGTAGCCCTGGCTCTACACCGCATCCTGGGTCGCCTTCTGAACGTTTTCACCCTGCACTGCCCGCTGAGTAGACTGTCACTAAGCAGACTGCCGCTGAGCACACTTTCCGTTGTAGCGTTCGTTTCGAGAGGGGTTTTCATGGCTTTGGGGTTCCGCCGTGACGAGAATTCGCCCGCGTGGCAGATCCTGGAATACCTCCAGCGCCATGATTCCGCGACCATCAAAGAGCTGGAGCAGTTCCTGGGGGTCACCACCACGGCTGTGCGCCAGCACCTGACGAGCCTGCAGGCCGAGGGGCTGGTGGAGCGGAGGACAGTGCACTCTGGGGTGGGGCGTCCCCACCACGCCTACTTCGTGACGGATGCCGCCCGCCAGCTCTTTGCCTGCCGCTGCGATGACCTGGCCCTGACCCTCCTGGATGAGATGTACCAGATGGAGGGGGCCCAGCGGATGGCCCAGCTGCTGCGGCGAGTGCAGGATCGGCTGGCAGCCCGCTACGCCGAGAGCGTGAAATCCTCCCTGCTCCAGGAGCGGGTCCAGGAGATGGCGGCTGTGCTGGGCGAGCAGGGCATCCTGACCGACGTGGACGCCCAGGGGGACGCCATCGTCCTGCGCACCTACAACTGCCCCTACCATGAGCTGGCCCAGGAGTATCGGGAGATCTGCGAGATGGACCAGGGGGTGATCCAGCAGGTGCTGGGATCCGACGTCTCCCTGAGCGCCTGCATGATGGACGGGGATGGCGGCTGCTCTTTCGTGGTCTCCTCCGATTCCCCGCAGGAGGCGCAGGAAGCATCGGAGGGGTAGCGAGTCCCTGGGGCGCAGGTCTGTCCTGCCCGTGTTGCCCAGTGGCGTGTGCTCGGTGATGTTTGCCGGGATCTCTCAACTAGGGTGATCAACGGATAGCCAGCCGCCCGATTCGGGCTTGGCGCCGTTCACAATTCGATTTAGTCCACCGGTTTTTCGACGACAGATTTTTTGAGACCATTTTCGAGACAGTTTTTCGACACTAGTTTTCCGACAGAGGGAGTAGAAAAAGCACCATGAGTGTACTCGAGATTCGCAACCTGCACGCAAGCGTAGAGGACACGGAGATCCTGAAAGGTGTGAACCTGGTCCTCCACACCGGCGAGATCCACGCCCTGATGGGGCCCAACGGCTCGGGCAAGTCCACCCTGGCCTACGTCATCGCCGGCCACCCCCACTACGAGGTGACCGAGGGAGACATCCTGCTGGACGGCGAGAGCATCCTGGACATGGAGGCGGACGAGCGGGCTCGGGCCGGCATCTTCCTGGCCTTCCAGTACCCGGTGGCCGTGCCCGGCGTGAGCGTGGCCAACTTCCTGCGCACCGCCGTCTCCAACGTGCGGGGCTACACGGAGAAGGCCAGGGAGGACGACAGCTCGGTCATCGGCAGCAACCTGATGCCCATGCGGGAGTTCCGCAAGGAGCTGAACCGCAAGATGAAGGAGTTCAACGTGGATCCCAGCTTCGCCCGCCGCTACCTGAACGAGGGCTTCTCCGGCGGTGAGAAGAAGCGCACGGAGGTCCTGCAGATGGCCATGCTGGAGCCCAAGTTCGCCATCCTGGACGAGTCGGACTCGGGCCTGGACATCGACGCGTTGAAGGTGGTGGCCGACGGCATCAACAAGCTGGCCACACCGGACCGGGGCTTCCTGCTCATCACCCACTACCAGCGCATCCTGGACTACGTGAAGCCGGACTACGTGAGCATCTTCTACGATGGTCGCATCGTCCAGACCGGCGGCCCGGAGATCGCCCACATGCTGGAGGAGCGGGGCTACAGCTGGGTGGAGGAAGAGTTCGGCAAGAGCAAAGCCACCGCCTAACGAAAGCCGAGGGCAGAGATCGAGCGTCACGAGCGGAACGAACGAGCAGCTAGGCTGTCAGCGCAGCGGAATAGGGGGAGAAACCCATGGCTACACAGACGGATCTGGAACAACTCCAAGGCGTAAAAGAGGAATACCAGTACGGTTTTCACGACGAAGTGGAGCCGGTTTTCAAGCCCGAGAAGGGGCTGAGTCACGAGCTCATCGACCAGATCTCGGATCTGAAGAATGAACCGGACTGGATGCGCCAGTTCCGGCACGAGGCTCTGGACATCTTCTGGTCCAAGCCCATGCCCACCTGGGGCGCGGACCTGAGCGGCATCGACTTCGACGACATCTACTACTACCTGCGCCCCACAGAGAAGCAGGGCCGCACCTGGGACGACGTTCCGGAGGAGATCAAGCGCACCTTCGACCGCCTGGGCATCCCCGAGGCGGAGCGCAAGTTCCTGGCCGGCGTGGGCGCCCAGTACGAATCCGAGGTGGTCTACCACAGCCTGCGGGAAGAGTGGGAGAAGCTGGGCGTCATCTTCCTGGACATGGACAGCGGCCTGCGGGAGCACGAGGACATCGTCAAGCAGTACTTCGCCACCCTCATCCCCGCGGCGGACAACAAGTTCGCGGCCCTGAACAGTGCGGTCTGGAGCGGCGGCAGCTTCGTCTACGTGCCCAAGGGCGTCCATGTGGACATCCCCTTGCAGGCCTACTTCCGCATCAACGCGGAGAACATGGGCCAGTTCGAGCGCACCCTGATCATCGTGGAGGAGGGGGCCAGCGTCCACTACGTGGAGGGCTGCACCGCTCCCATCTACAGCAGCAACAGCCTGCACAGCGCAGTGGTGGAGATCTTCGTCCACAAGAACGCCCGCTGCCGCTACTCCACCATCCAGAACTGGAGCACGGACGTCTACAACCTGGTGACCAAGCGGGCCGTGGCCTACGAGGGCGCCACCATGGAGTGGATCGACGGCAACCTGGGCAGCAAGGTGACCATGAAGTACCCGGCCGTCTACATGATGGGCCCCAAGGCCCACGGCGAGATCCTCTCCGTGGCCTTCGCCGGCAAGGGGCAGCACCAGGACGCCGGCGGCAAGGTGGTCCACGCCGCGCCCTACACCAGCTCCAAGATCGTCTCCAAGTCCATCAGCAAGGACGGGGGCCGGGCCAGCTACCGGGGCCTGCTGCGAGTGGCCCGAGGCGCGCACCACAGCAAGAGCAACGTGGTCTGTGACGCCCTGCTTCTGGATCCTGAGAGCCGCTCGGACACCTATCCCTACATCGAGATCGAAGAGGACGATGTGAGCGTGGGCCACGAGGCCTCGGTGAGCAAGATCGGCGAAGAGCAGCTCTTCTACCTCATGAGCCGGGGCATCAGCGAGGACGAGGCGGCCAGCATGATCGTGGGCGGCTTCATCGAGCCCCTGGTCAAGGAGCTGCCCATGGAGTACGCGGTGGAGATGAACCGCCTGATCCAGCTCCAGATGGAAGGCAGCATCGGCTAAGCAAAAAGTAGAGAGTGATGAGTAATGGGTAAGAATTGAAAGGCGCTGTCCTGTACCAATCGATGCCTGCTGAGTTCGATGGGCATTCTTTACTCATTACTCCTTGCTCTTGCTCATTTTCATCAACACGGGAGGAGATACACGTGAGCGTGATCACCACCAACGAAGCTGCGCTTCGTGAGCAGATATCCGGCTTCAGCGCCGACACGGTGCGGGCCCTCTCCGCCGCCCGCAACGAACCGGCCTGGATGCTGGAGCGCCGTCTCCAGGCCTGGCAGACTTTCCAAGCCTTGCCCTGGCCCAAGCCCACGGACGAGGCCTGGCGGCGCACCCGCTTGACCGGCTTCGAGCTGGACAGCTTCACCCCCTTCGCCATCCCAGGCCCCCGCCAGAAACGGGCCGAGCTGGACGAGCGTCTCCGCTACGAGCTGGACGAGATGGAGAGCTCCGCCAGCCTGATCTTCGACAGCGGCGCCCTCCTCTACCAGGAGGCCCAGGAGGATCTGGCCAGCGAGGGGGTCATCTTCCAGGACCTGCAGACGGCGGTCCAGGAGCATCCGGAGCTGGTCCAGAAATACTTCATGACCGAGGCCGTGCTCCCGGACATGAACAAGTTCGTGGCCCTGCACGCCGCCCTGTGGGACACGGGGGTCTTTGTCTACGTCCCCCGGAACGTGCAGGTGGCCCTTCCCCTCCAGGTGATCATGCGCCAGCCCAGCGGCATGACCGGCGGCTACCACCACACCCTGATCGTGGCCGAGGAAGGGGCCCAGGTCACCGTGGTGGACGACCTGATCGGCGGGGAGAAGGGCTTCCAGAACGGCGCGGTGGAGCTGATCCTGCGGGACAACAGCGTGGTCCGCTACATGAATCTGCAGGACTTCGACCACAGCGTCTGGAACTTCCTGAACGGCCGCGCGGTCATGGGCCGGGACACGGACCTGCGCTGGATCCAGGTGAGCTGGGGCAGCCGCCTGACCAAGGCCTTCCTGGACCTGGAGCTCCTGGGCGAGGGAGGGCACGGCGAGCTTCTGGGGCTCTACTTCCCCACCGGCCGCCAGCACATCGACCACCAGACCCTGCAGATCCACAAGGTGCCCAACTGCTTCAGCGACCTGCTCTTCAACGGCGCGCTGAAGGACCACGCCCGCAGCGTCTACATGGGCATCATCAAGGTGCTGCCCGGCGCCCAGAAGACCGACGCCTTCCAGCGCAACGGCAACCTGATCCTGGACGGCACGGCCCGGGCGGACAGCATCCCTGGCCTGGAGATCGAGGCGGACGACGTGCGTTGCACCCACGCAGCCACCGCGGCCCAGGTGGAGGAGGAGTACGTCTTCTACCTCATGGCCCGGGGTTTGACACGAGCCCAGGCCGAGCGTATGATCGTCCAGGGCTTCTTCCAGGAGGTGCTGGATCGGGTGCCTGTGGAGAGCGTTCGCACCAAGCTGGAGCGGGTCATCGAGCGCAAGATCGGTGGTTGACGTCCGATCCGTGTCACAAAACCATCTTCCCCGAAAACGTAATGCGTTCGCCCAGTGCACGCATTGCGTTTTTGCGTTTCTCTCACGAACGATTGAGTGCAATGACGAGTTCGGTGAGTGGATAACCATAGCCCTCGAAAGGAGGCCGCTGTGAGCGAGTATGCCCATCCGGAAGTGCTGGTGAGCACAGAGTGGGTCGCGCAGCATCTGGACGACCCCAACGTGCGTCTCGTGGAGAGCAACGAGGATCCCCTGCTCTACGCGACGGGGCACATCCCCGGCGCGGTGAACATCGACTGGCAGGCAGACCTGAACGATCCCGTGATCCGTGACTACATCGGCAAGGACGAGTTCCAGGCCCTGATGCGGCGCAACGGCATCGCCAACGACACCACCGTGGTCTTCTACGGTGACAAGAACAACTGGTGGGCCGCCTACGCCTTCTGGGTCTTCCAGCTCTTCGGCCACACCAACGCCAAGCTCATGGACGGCGGACGCCGCAAGTGGGTGGACGAGGGCCGTCCCCTGACCCGGGAAGTGCCCAGCTACCCGGAGACGGACTACGTGGCCAAGGAGCGGGACGACAGCCAGATCCGGGCCTTCCGGGACGAGGTGTTGGCCCACATGGCCGCGGGCAAACCCCTGGTGGACGTGCGCAGCCCGGCCGAGTATCGGGGCGAGCTGCTCCACATGCCCGACTATCCCCAGGAGGGGGCCCTGCGGGGCGGCCACATCCCTGGGGCGGCCAACGTGCCCTGGGCCCAGGCCGCCAACCCGGACGGCACCTTCAAGAGCGCGGAGGAGCTGCGAGCCCTCTACATGGAGCAGCACGGCCTGAAGCCCGACGACGAGGTGGTGGCCTACTGCCGCATCGGCGAGCGGAGCAGCCACACCTGGTTCGTGCTGACCTACCTGCTGGGCTTCGAGAAGGTGCGCAACTACGACGGCTCCTGGACCGAGTGGGGCAACGCCGTGCGCCTGCCCATCGAAAAGTAGCCTGAAAAATCACCCGAACCATTGCCGAGCCATCGCGGTTCGGTGTCCATCCGGACGCAGGCCGAGATCTCCCCGGCCTGCGTCCCTGCGGAGCGCAATTCCATGACCACCCAGGCTCCATCGCCCGATTTCGTGCAGAAGCTGGCCGAGATCCGCGCCCAGTTCCCCGTGCTGGAGCGTGAAGTCCACGGCAAGCCCCTGATCTACCTGGACAACGCGGCCACCACCCAGAAGCCGCTGCCGGTGATCCAGGCGCTGGACGAGTACTACCGGCGCTACAACGCCAACGTGCACCGGGGCGTCCACACCCTGAGCGAGGAGGCCACCGCAGCCTACGAGAACGCCCGGCTGCGCATCGCCCGCTTCGTCAACGCACCCAGCCCCAAGCAGGTGATCTTCACCCGCAACGCCACGGAGAGCATCAACCTGGTGGCCCACACCTGGGGCCGGGCCAACCTGGGGCCTGGGGACGAGGTGCTCATCACCGAGATGGAGCACCACAGCAACATCGTGCCCTGGCAGATCCTCCAGGAGCAGCTGGGCTTCACCCTGCGCCACATCCCCCTGACCTCCCAGGGCACCCTGGATCTGAGCCAGCTGGACGGCCTGGTGAACCAGCGCACCAAACTGGTCAGCTTCGTCCACGTGAGCAACGTCCTGGGCACGGTGAACCCGGTGGCTCGACTGGTGGAGGCGGCCCGCTCCGTGGGGGCCAAGGTGCTCATCGACGCCGCGCAGAGCGTGCCCCACATGCCCGTGGACGTCCAGGCCCTGGGCGCGGACTTCGTGGTCTTCAGCGGCCACAAGATGGCCGGCCCCACGGGCATCGGTGTGCTCTACGGCCGCCGGGAGCTCCTGGAGGAGATGCCGCCCTTCCTGGGGGGCGGGGACATGATCCGGGAGGTGAAGCTGAGCGGCAGCCGCTGGAACGCCCTGCCCTACAAGTTCGAGGCCGGGACCCCCTCCATCGCCCAGGGCATCGGCCTGGGGGCGGCAGTTGACTATTTGAACCAGGTGGGGGTAGACTGGATCTGGGAGCATGAGCGAACCCTGGTCCGCTACGCCTACGAGCAGATGAGCCAGGTGGAGGGCCTGCGCATCCTGGGCCCTGGGCCGGAGGAGCGGGGCGGTCTCATCGCCTTCACCCTGGAGGGGGTGCATCCCCACGATCTGGCCGCCATCCTGGACATGGACGGCATCGCCATCCGGGCGGGCCATCACTGCGCCCAGCCCCTCCACGACCGCTACGGCATGGTGGCCAGCGCCCGGGCCAGCTTCTACCTCTACAACACCCTGGAGGAGGTGGACAAGCTGGTGGCCGGCCTGGAGAAGGCAGTGGACGTCTTTGCCCTCTAGCCATCGGCGGGCCGGCAGGTCGGCGTTCGAACGCGAAAAGCGAAGTTCAAAAGTCGAGGAAGCATGGATCAGCTCTATCGAGAAGCCATTATCGATCACTACAAACACCCCCGCCACAAGGGGCACTTGCCGGACCCGGACATCCACTACCACGACACCAACCCCTTCTGCGGGGACGAGGTGACCATCGAGCTGAAGGTGGAGGACGGAGTGGTGGTGGACGCGGCCTTCGATGGCCGGGGCTGCGCCATCAGCCAGGCCAGCGCCAGCATGATGATGGAGGAGATCATCGGCATGCCGGTGGAGGAGCTGCGCCAGTGGACCAAGGAGGACATCCTGGACATGCTGGGCATCGAGATCGGGCCGGTGCGGCTGAAGTGCGCACTCCTGCCCCTGAAGGCCCTGAAGGCCGGTCTCTGGGGGCTGGAGGAGTGGCCGGAGTAGCGGCCTGTTTCCTCCGGAAATCGAACCTGCCGGGGATCAAACCCACACTGCAACTGGAGCGATATTTCATGGCGGATTTTGTGAAGGTGGCCACCCTGGACGAGCTGCCCGAAGGGGCCCGGAAGGTCGTCGTCATCGAGGACGTGAGCATCGTCCTCTTCAACTGCGACGGCCAGATCTATGCCTGT
>WGCB01000123.1 GCA_015494005.1 Caldilineaceae bacterium | reverse complement strand
ATCCAGGATCTCCTCACCCTCTCCGTGCTGGTGGGCATCGCCCACAGCGGTGTGCGTCTGGCCACGCCCTACCTCTTCGCCGCCCTGGGCGAAACCTTCGCCCAGCGCTCCGGTGTCCTGAACCTGGGCGTGGACGGCATCATGCTCATGGGAGCCTTCTCCGCCTTCTACGTGGTCTTCAACGGGGGGAACGTCTGGCTGGGCGTGCTGGCGGCCATCCTGGTGGGGGGAGTGATGGGCCTGCTCATGGCCGTGGTCAGCGTCACCATGCAGGCGGAGCAGGGCATCAGCGGCATCGGGCTCTACCTCTTCGGCCTGGGGCTGAGCAGCCTGCTCTTCAAGACCATGATCGGTTCGGTGGAGGGGGTGAGCGGCTTCTCCAAGCTCTCCCTGCCGGTGCTGAGCGACCTGCCCATCCTGGGGGAGATCTTCTTCAGCCACAACGTGCTGGTCTACCTGGCCTACCTCATGGTGCCGGTGAGCTGGTTCGTGCTCAACAAGACCACCCTGGGCTTGAAGATCCGGGCCGTGGGCCAAAACCCAGAGGCCGCGGACTCCCTGGGCGTGAGCGTGAACGGGGTCCGCTACTTCACTCTGATCCTGGGGGGCGTGCTGGCAGGCGTGGCCGGGGCTTCCCTGAGCATCGGCCTGCTCAACGTCTTCCAGGAGAACATGACCAACGGCCTGGGATTCATCGCCGTGGCCCTGGTCTACTTCGGGGCCTGGCGTCCTTTGGGGGTGCTGGGCGGGGCCTTGCTCTTCAGCCTGGTCAACGCCCTACAGCTCTGGGCCCAGGTGCTGAACATCCCCATCCCGTCGGACGTGGCGGTGATGATGCCCTATCTCCTGACCATCATCGTGCTCACCATCACCGTGCGCCAGGTGCGGGAGCCGGCTGCCCTGACCAAACCCTACGAGCGGGGCGAGTAGCCGCGTTCGTTTCACCCTGTGAACGTTCCATCCCCTGTTGGCTGACCCATTTTCAACCCATCCCATGAACTGGAGGAATTCGATGAACCGCAAATGGACCCTACTCGTGACCTTCGCCCTGGCCTTGGCCCTGCTGGTGGCTGGCTGCCAGGCCCAGGCCCCGGCTCCCGCCGCCCCTGCCGCCGAGCAGGCCAGTGAAGCCCCCAGCGAAGGGGGCGAGGCGGAGCAGGCCATGGAGACCTTCCGCATCGCCATCGTCATGCCCAGCAGCACCACGGACCTGGCCTGGAGCCAGGCCATGTACGACGCCCTGCTGGCTGTCCAGGCGGAGATGGGCGGTGAGGACGCCCTGGAGATCGCCTACTCTGAGGGCATGTTCCAGGTGACCGACGCGGCCGCGGCCATTCGGGACTACGCGGCCGAGGGCTACAACCTGATCATCGCCCACGGCACCCAGTACGGCAACTCCATGTTCGAGGTGGCCGCGGACTTCCCCGAGACCAGCTTCGCCTGGGGCACGGCCACGGACACGGGCGAGGAGCAGGGGCTGAAGAACATCTTCGCCTACGAGGCCGCAGCGGATCAGGGCGGCTACGTGAACGGCGTCATCGCCGCCAAGCTGACCCAGTCTGGCATCGTGGGCGTGGTGGGCCCGGTGGAGGCTGGGGATGCCAAGCTCTACATCGACGGCTTCCAGAACGGCGTGCTGGCCACCAAGCCGGACGCGGTGGTCAACATCAGCTACACCGGCTCCTTCGGGGACACGGCCCTGGCGGCCGAGGCGGCCAATGTGCACATCAAGGCCGGCGCGGACGTGCTCACAGGCTCCGCGCAGCAGGTGGTGGGCGCCGTGGGCGTGGCCAAGGAGGCCGGCGTCTACTGGCTGGGCACCCAGAGCGACCAGACCTCCCTGGCCCCGGAGATCGTGGTGGCCAATCAGGTCTATGACTGGACCGGGGTGATCAAGGACATGATCCAGCTCCACAAGAGCGGCACCCTGGGCGGCAAGGCCTACACCATCACCCTGGAGAACGGCGGCCTGAAGATGGTCTTCAACGAGCAGCTCGACATCCCCGACGAGGTGAAGGCCGCGGCCCAGGAGGCCATCGACGGCATCATCGCCGGGGAGATCCAGACCCTGACAGAGTGACGTCCCTCCTTCCCGACTTGGTTTTCTTGTGATTCCTCAGCCGGGGGCGGGCTTGCACTCGCCCCCGGTGACACACCCTCAGCCCTCACCAGGATCTGTTCATGAGCACCGTTGCCACCCAGACCAAACCCTCCGAGCTGCTGCCCACCGGCCAACGTCGCATCGATCTGCTGGAGATGCGGGGCATCGTCAAGCGCTTCCCCGGCGTCCTGGCCAATGACCGAGTGAACTTCGACGTGAAGGCCGGGGAGGTCCACGCCCTGCTGGGAGAGAACGGCGCCGGCAAGTCCACGCTGATGAAGATCCTCTATGGCCTCTACCAGCCGGACGAGGGCGAGATCCGGATCAACGGCGAGGCGGTGCAGATCCACTCCCCCACCGACGCCATCAACCTGGGCATCGGCATGATCCATCAGCACTTCATGCTGGTGGACACCCTGACCGTCACCGAGAACGTGGCCCTGGGCATGCCCTCCAGCCGAGGGCCTCTCCTGGACCTGGATCGGGTGGCCCAGCGCATCCGGGAGCTGAGCGAGACCTACGGCCTGCAGATCGCCCCCAAGGCGCCGGTCTGGACCCTGGCGGTGGGGGAGCGGCAGCGAGTGGGGATCATCAAGGCCCTCTACCGGGGCGCGGCCCTCCTGATCCTGGACGAGCCCACCGCGGTCCTCACCCCCCAGGAGGTGGAGGACCTCTTCGTCACCCTGCGCCAGATGGCCCGGGACGGTCACAGCCTCATCTTCATCAGCCACAAGCTCCACGAGGTGCTGGACATCAGCGACCGCATCACCGTGCTGCGGGAGGGCAAGCTCATCGGCACGGTGCCTGCCCAGGGGATGACTCGTCCCCAGCTGGCCCGGATGATGGTGGGGCGGGAGGTGCTCCTGGAGCGGAAACGCATGCCCCTGGAGCCGGGCCCCGTGCGCCTGGCTCTGAAGGACGTCACCGCCCGGAACATCACCGGCCAGGAAGCCCTGCACCGCGTCTCCCTGGAGGTGCGGGGTGGGGAGATCCTGGGGGTGGCCGGCGTCAGCGGCAACGGGCAGCGGGAGCTGGCGGAGGTCATCGCCGGGCTGCGGGAGGTGGATCAGGGCCAGGTCTTCCTGGACGGCACGGACGTCACCCACTGGCCCACGGCCCAGCGCATCGAGGCCGGCCTCTCCTACATCCCAGAGGAGCGCATGCACGACGGGGTGATCCGGGAGTTCTCCGTGGCCGAAAACCTGATCCTGCAGGAGCACACCCGGCCGCCCTTCAGCCGGGGCATCTTCCTGGACTTCCGCACCATCGCGGAGAAAAGCTGGGAGCTGGTGCGCAACTTCCGGGTGAAGACGCC
>WGCB01000122.1 GCA_015494005.1 Caldilineaceae bacterium | reverse complement strand
TGCGGGCCACGTTGCGGTTGTCCTCCCCGGCCTGGTTGGTGCAGCCCAGGACCACCTCCTCCACCAGGGCCGGGTCGATGCCCGTGCGCTCCACCAGGGCCTGGATCACCAGCGCGGCCAGGTCGTCCGGGCGGACTCGGCTCAGCGCGCCAGCGAAGCGCCCCACCGGGGTGCGGACCGCGTCCACGATGACGGCGTCGGTGAAGGCACCAGTGAAGGCGCCGGGCCGGGTGTTGGTCACAGGGTCACTCACGGGTGGCGTCCTCCTCACAGGGCCCGCTTGTCGATGACCCGGCGCAGCTTGCCGCCCTCGCTGCGAGGGGCCTGGCCCGGGGCCAGGAGGGTCACCTTGGCGTTCAGTCCCAGGACGTCCCGCAGGGCCTGGTGCACCTGTCGCTCCAGGGCCTGGATGGACTCCGCCACCTCCGCTGGGTGCCGGGCGAAGACGTCGCTGCCCACCCGCTGGAAGAAGGCGTCCGTCACCTCCGCCTGGACCTCCATCACGTCCAGGTGGTTCTCCCGGGTGAGGACGATGGCGTAGTGGGGGGCGATGTGCTCCACCTGGAGCAGGGCGGCCTCCACCTGGGAGGGGAAGACGTTCACGCCCCGGACGATGAGCATGTCGTCGGCCCGGCCCAGGATGCGGCTCATGCGGGCGTGGGTGCGGCCGCAGATGCAGGGCTCGTAGGTGATGGAGCAGAGGTCCCCGGTGCGGTAGCGGATGAGGGGCAGGGCCTGTTTGGTCAACGTGGTGAAGACCAGCTCTCCCACCTGGCCCTCGGGCACGGGCTGGCCCGTCTGGGGATCGATGACCTCGGGCAGGAAGTGGTCCTCCATGATGTGCATGCCGTCCTTGGCCTCCACGCACTCGTTGGAGACGCCCGGCCCGATGATCTCGCTCAGGCCGTAGATGTTCACCGCGTCCACGTGCAGCTTGGCCTCCAGCTCCCGGCGCATCTCCTCGGTCCAGGGCTCCGCCCCCAGGATGAAGGCCCGCACCTTCAGCTCCGCGGGATCCACCCCCGCCTCCAGGAGGCGGTCCGCCAGGGTCAGGGCGTAGGAGGGGGTGCAGGCCATGATGTCCGGCTGGAAGTCCTGCAGGATCATGATCTGGCGGGCGGTGTTGCCTCCGGAGGCCGGCACCACAGCCACGCCCATGTACTCGGCCCCGTAGTGCATGCCCAGGCCGCCGGTGAAGAGGCCATAGCCGTAGGCGTTCTGGAACATGTCCCCAGGTTTGGCGCCGCTCATGGCCAGGCTGCGGGCGCAGACCTCGGCCCAGATCTGGAGGTCGTCCCGAGTGTAGCCCACCACTGTGGGCTTGCCTGTGGTGCCCGAGGAGGCGTGGATGCGCAGGATCTCCTCCCGGGGCACGGCGAAGAGGCCGAAGGGGTAGTTGTCCCGCAGGTCCGCCTTCACGGTGAAGGGCAACTTGCCCAGGTCCCGAATGTCCTGGATGTCGCCCGGGGCGATGCCAGCCTGGTCCAACTGCTGGCGGTAGAAGGGCACCCGTTCGTAGACATAGGCGACCAGCTTGCTCAGTCGCTCGCTCTGGAGCTCCTGGAGCTCGGCCCGGGGCATGGTCTCGATCTTCTCGTTCCAGATCATGGTGCAGCTCCTGAGGGGTGAAACATGGACTGTGATCGGCACTGATTGCGCACTGCTCGCGCTTGCGCACTGCTCGCGCGCTACTTGGATCGGTTGGATTTGGACCTGCCGGCCAGGAAATCCAGCGCCAGCAGGTTGAACCAGGTGGGTCGCCGGCTGGGCACGCCGTGGCCTACGCCGGGCAGGATGGCCAGCTGGGCGTTGGGCAGGGCCCGGTACATGCCCAGGGTCTGCTCCAGGGGGATGATCTCGTCCCGGTCCCCGTTGACCAGCAGGGTGGGCACCTGGATGGCCGCCAGGTCCTGGGGCCGGAAGTTGGGCCGCTGCCGATCCTCCTGGGCCCACCAGCCCAGCAGGCGGACAGGGTCCGGGTGCAGTCGGACCATCTCGGCCCACCATCCGGGCTGCTCCCGCTGGATCCGGGCCGGGTCCCAGAAGTTGCTGGGGCCGGTGCGCACCTGGTCCAGCTCGAAGTTGTTGCTCACCAGCACCAGGCGGTCCAGGGCGTCGGGGTGGCGGAGGGCGAAGAAGAGGGCCGTGGACGCCCCGCCGCTGTGACCGCAGACATGGGCCCGGGCATAGCCCAACTCCTGGAGCAGCTCGTGGATGTCGTCGGCCATCTGGCGCAGGTCCAGCGCATCCGCCGGGTTGCTGCTGCGCCCGTGTCCCCGCAGGTCCACGCCCAGGAGCCGGAAACCCTGGCTGAAGGGTTCGATCTGCTTGCGCCAGCCGCTGCGGAAGGTCTCCGTGGCCCCGTGGAGGAGCACCAAGGGGGGTGCATCCGGCGGGCCGTGCAGCTCGTAGTACAGATCCACGCTGCTCAGGTGCGCGATGGGCATATGGGCGGGATGTGGAAGTCGGGATACAGGGTTCGGGCGCTGCGGGGGAAGTCAGGCCGTTTCGTTGCCGTTGACAGCTCGCTCGGGGGGAAGCGTCCTCAGGGTAGCAGCCAGGCGTCAATGGAACGTCGCGGGCGCGTCAATGGTGTGGGGAATTCGGGAACGGGGCTGGGGAACAGGAGCGACCCGGTCGCCCACTCCCACTCCGCCTTCCCCATTTGTTGGAACCCACCTCCGCAACCGTGGTAGAATGAGGCCACAGTAGGACGATCCCCCTCGTCCCGGACAGAACAGCCTGGTACACGGAGTTGGAGGTCTCCCCAAAATGCCTGCAGAGCAAAAGCGCCAGCGCGCAGCCAACGGTCAGGCCCAGGCGGCCCTGACCACCCCTTCGTTCGACGCGGATCGCTTCTCCAAGGAAGCCCTCACCTTCGACGACATCCTCCTGGTCCCCGGCTACACCGAGGTGCTGCCCGCGGAGGTGGACCTGAGCGTGGAGCTGCACCCTCGCCTGCGCCTGAACATCCCCATCATCAGCGCGGCCATGGACACGGTCACCGAGGCGGAGCTGGCCATCGCCCTGGCCCGCCAGGGGGGCATGGGCGTCATCCACCGCAACCTCTCCGTGGAGGCCCAGGCCGAGGAGGTGGACAAGGTCAAACGCAGCGAGAGTGGCATGATCGTGGACCCCATCACCCTGCGGCCGAATCACACCCTCCAGGACGCGGAGGAGGTGATGAGCCGCTACCACATCAGCGGCGTGCCCATCACCGACCCGGAGGGGCGACTCCTGGGCATCCTCACCAACCGGGACGTGCGCTTCGCCACGGACTACAGCCTGCCCATCCACCGCTACATGACCTCGGAGAACCTGGTCACCGCCCGGCTGGGCACCACCCTGGAAGAGGCCAAGGCCATCCTCCACGAGCACCGCATCGAGAAGCTGCCTCTGGTGGACGAGGCTGGCTTCCTGAAGGGGCTCATCACCTACAAGGACATCCTCAAGCGGGAGGACTTCCCCCACGCGGCCAAGGACGAGCGAGGGCGACTCCTGGTGGCCGGCGCGGTGGGCGTGGGGGATGCGGGGCTGCGGCGAGCCCAGGCCCTGGTGGAGGCCGGGGTGGACGCAGTGGCCATCGACACGGCCCACGGCCACAGCAAGGGCGTGGT
>WGCB01000121.1 GCA_015494005.1 Caldilineaceae bacterium | reverse complement strand
GTAGGGGGTTGGGGGACGACCCCTGGGAGTCGCTGCTTCGCCATTCACCCCTCCCGCGAGGCGTCCTCCGGGGCGTCCTGGCTGGCCACACCCACCAGGGCGGCGATCTCGTCCACGATCTCGTACGTGGCCTGGGGGTGGGCCAGGGCCCGGGCTCGCTGGGACATAGCCGCCAGGCGCTCCCGGTCCGGCCCCAGCCAGCGGGCCACGATCCGGGCGATCTCCCCTGGATCCTCGCTGTAGTCCCCCACACCGTTCGTCACCACGAAGGGCACGTTCCCCTCCTCCTGGCCCGGGATGTAGCCGCTGAGCAGGATGGGCAGCCCGCAGATCAGCGCCTCCGCGATGGTGCCCGGCCCGGCCTTGGTGATGACGCAGTCGCTGGCCCCCATCCAGTTCGGCATGTCCGTGACGAAGCCCAGCACCCGCACGGGAATGGGCCAGGATTGGCGGGAGAGGCGCTCCCGCAACCGCTGGTTGCGGCCACAGATCACCACCAGCTCCCCGGGGATCTTCCGGCGGGCCAGCTCCCAGGCCACTCGGCGGGCAATGGTGGCCACTGGCCCCATGCCCTCGCCCCCGCTCATGAGCAGCACCACCCGCCGTTCTGGATCCAGGCCCAGCATCCGGCGCAGCTCCGCCTTGGGCCGGGCCTGGCGCGCAAAGGCCGGGCGCACAGGAAGGCCTGTCAGCCGCAGCTGGGAGGGGGCCAGGCCAGCCCGCCGGGCCCGCTCCAGGGCTTCCTGGCTGGCCACGAAGCAGCGATCCACGCCGGGATGGAACCAGTTGAGATTGGCGGTGGTCAGATCCGTGACCACGGTGACGAAGGGCAGGGACCAGCCCATGTCCGCCAGCACGGTCAAGGGCACGTGCTGCATCACCGGGTGCACGGAGATGACCAGGTCCGGGGCGTAGTGGAGGAAGGCGCGGCGGATGGCGTTGGCGGCCCAGCGGGTGACCGTGCTGAAGAGGAGCTCGGAGGCGGTCTCCTTCTCGCTGAGGCGCCAGGCCCATTTCCAGAGCCGAGGGGTGCGGTCTGTGACGAAGCGGTAGCTCTTGGGCAGCTGGTTCAGGGGCCAGGGGGTATGGTGCATCCAGAGGTCGATGATGTCCACCTGGATCGCCTCCGGGTAGCGCTCCTGGAAGACAGCCTGGAGGGCCTCCGCGCTGGCTCGATGGCCGCCGCCGGTGTCGCTCATCAGGATCAGGATGCGCTTCCGTCCGGGAAATGCACCGTTTTGGGTCTGGGGGGGTTGGATTCTGCGTCTCACGCTCTCGACCTCGACGGCCCATCTCCCGAGGCGCCATGCCCGGTGGATGAGCCCAACTCAGTAGGCGCCGTTGCCCATCAGCACCTTGGGCACCGTGCGCAGCAGGATGCTCAGGTCCATGGTCAGGGACCAGTTCTCCGCGTAGTAGATGTCCAGCAGGACCATCTCGTCGAAGGTCAGGTCGCTGCGGCCGCTCACCTGCCAGAGGCCGGTCAGCCCCGGGCTCACGGAGAGGCGCTTGCGGTGCCACTCCTCGTACTGGGCCACCTCTTCCGGCAGGTTGGGCCGGGGCCCCACCATGCTCATGTCCCCCCGCAGCACGTTGTAGAGCTGGGGCAGCTCGTCCAGGCTGAAGCGGCGCAGGAAACGGCCCACCCGGGTGCGCCGGGGATCGTCCCGCATCTTGAAGAGGGGCCCGGTGGACTCGTTCAGGGAGACCAGCTCCCGGCGGCGCTCCTCCGCGTCCATGACCATGGAGCGGAACTTGTAGACGGTGAAGGGCTTGCCGTTGCGACCGATGCGGGTCTGGGCGTAGATGATGGGGCCGGGGGAGTCCAGGCGGATGGCCAGGGCGATGATCCCGCCCACGGGCAGGGCCACGACGGAGAGGAAGCTGGCCACGATCACGTCGAAGAGCCGCTTCAGGAAGAGGTTCCAGCCGGCGATGGAGATCTCCCGGGTGCTGATCAGGGGGATGCCGTTCAGCTCCTCCACCTCCATCTGGTTCTTGGTCAGCTGGAAGAGGTCCGGCACCACCTGGGCCTTGACGCCAGCCTGCTGGCACTCGTTGATCAGCCGGGCCACGGTGCGGTGGCTCTGCCAGGGCAGGCAGATGATCACCCGATCCACGGCCTGGCTGCCCAGCACCTGGGGGAAGTTGTCCACCGGGCCCAGGGCCTTGAAACGGCCGATGTCCGTGGAGCCCTTGACCGGGTTGTCGTCCAGGAAGCCGATGAGCCGGTAGCCCAGCTGGGGTTGGGCCACGATGTTGCGCATGACCATCCGGCCCACGTCCCCTGCCCCCACCAGGATGATCCGCTCCACGCCGATGCCGAAGTGCTGGAGATAGCCCCGGGCCAGGTGGATGACCAAGCGACTCAGCCCCAGGAGCATGGTGATGAGGATGGCGGTGTAGAGGAAGATCAGGCGGCTGTAGAGGAGGGGGCGGAAGATCAGGCTGAGGAGGATCAGGGCCACGATGCCGATGGTGGTGGCGCTGGCGATGGCGTAGAGCTCCTCCAGCCAGGCCCGGCCGTTGCGGTGACGGTAGACGCCGGAGAAGTGGAAGGAGACGAAGAGCACCAGGACCAGGGCGACGGCGAAGGGGAGATAGGTGCGAAAGTCGGTCTGGTAGACGGGATCCACGGCCCGGAACCACTGGAGCCGGTAGCGGATCCAGTAGGCCAGGGCGAAGGCCACCAGGATCAGGAGGGCGTCGCTGGCTACGAGCAGATGGCGCCACCAGCTGGACGGAACCCGCTGCACCAGTTCCACGAACCAGTTGCGCCGTTCCCCCTGGGCCACTTTGCTCTCAAGCGGGTTGGCTGTCGCCATGCTCTTTCCGTTCATGCTGTCTCACCCATCCCGTCTCGCGCCACCCCAGGGCAGCCAGCTCACCTGGCCGCCATCCGGTAGACCGCCATGGTCTCCCGAGCCGTGCGCTCCCAGGAGAATTTCTGGGCCTGGGCCAGCCCCCGGCGCCGCAGATCCGCCTGGAGCGCGGACTGACCGACGACCTGGTCCAGGGCCTGGGTCAACTCCTGGGTGCTCTCCGCCGAGAAGGTGAGGGCCGCGTCCCCCACCACCTCCAGCAGGCAGGGCGTGCGGCTGCAGATCACCGGCGTGCCACAGGCCATGGCCTCCAGCACCGGCAGGCCGAAGCCCTCGAACAGGCTGGGATAGACGAACACCTCCGCCGCCCGGTACCAGTCCGGCAGCTCCGCCCGGGGCAGGAAACCAGGAAAGCGCACCCACTTCGCCAGCCCCAGCTCCCGGACTCGCCGGAAGATGGCCTGGTAGAACCAACCCTTCCCCCCGGCGATGACCAGCTGCACGTCTCGGTCGCTGGGCCGGGCCTGCTGCCGCCAGGCCGCGTAGGCGTCCACCAGCCGCACCAGGTTCTTGCGCGGCTCCAACGTGCCCAGGTAGAAGAAAAATCGTTCCGGCAGCCCTTTGGCCCGCCGGAATTCCTCCACCCGGCCGGGCTGGGTTGGACGGAAACGGGGTTCCACCCCATTATACACGATTTCGATTTTCTCGGCTTCTGTGGCGAAGAAGTGGATCAGGTCGTCCGCGGTCTGGGTGCTCACCGCGATGACCCGCCGGGCCTTGGCCACGCTGGCCGGACACATGTGGGCCAGGTAGAGCCGCTTGGCCAGGGGGAACTTCTCCGGCATGCGTAGGAAGCTCAGGTCGTGGACCGTCACCACGCCCGGGACCTGGCTGGCCAGGGGCAGCACGTTGACCAGGCCGTGGACCACGTCCGCGCCCAGCTGGGCCAGGCGCCGGGGCAGGACCGCCTGCTCCCACAGGATGCGGCCCGGCGGCCGGCGGGTCAGCCGGTTGACCCGCTCCAGGG
>WGCB01000120.1 GCA_015494005.1 Caldilineaceae bacterium | reverse complement strand
CGGGAAAGTCCCTCGCAGAAGGAGAGCATGGAAAGGCGATCAGGGAGGGAACAACACAGACGTTCGACAGAAAAACTCGGTGGGGGAAAAGGGATGGCTAGGACCGCCAGGGTCGAAAATCGAGGGGATGTCCGCACACTGGGGAAAGCCGTCTGCATGGTAGCATCTTGCTGCATTTCTGTCAACGGGCGCGCAAATCCGCCAGGAATTCCAAATGTGAGAATCAGAGACCTTACCAGGGGGAAGTGCCGGTCCAGACCGGTGCTAGATATGCCAAAACTGCTTAATCGAGGCGGATTTCGGCGTGAATATGGCGTTGCAGACGCATCTCCGCCGCCGATTTGGTCCGCTCCCCCCACTGGTGGGCGGTTCAAACGTCACATTTGGAATTCCTGGGCGAGGCGCCAGTCGACACGTTCACCGTGCCCGTCCATGGCAACGAGTTCTCCGCTAACCGGCAGATTCAGTTTGCGTGGCTGCGAATTTCGTAGTATAGTTTCCTATCGGTGCGAATATCGTAACCGTCCCCCGGTTCGTTGCCCCGAGCTTTCCAGCCCAGCGAAGCATTCCAACCCAGACCGCCGCACTTCCCCCGGCCTGGCCCAGTGGGTCAACCTGCGCAAAGTGGGCACGCCATGGACGATCTCGACCGCGCCATCCTGGTGCATCTGCAGGAGGATGGCCGACGGCCCTTCACGGAAATCGCCAAGGACCTGGACGTGACCGAAGGCACGGTCCGCAACCGGGTCTCTCGGCTGATCAACGAGAAGGTGGTCCAGATTGTCGGTCTGGTGGATCCCTCCCGGGTGGGCTTCGAGACCCCCGCCCTGGTGAGCATCGCGGTCCAGCCCCAGGCCCTGGACGCGGTGGCGGAGCGCATCGCCGCCTACCCGGAGGTGAGCTACCTCCTGCTGGTGGCCGGGGAGTACGACCTCATCGCCCAGGTCATCTGTCGGGATCGGGAGCACCTGGTCACTTTCATCACGGAGCAGATCAACCGCATCCCCGGGGTGGTGGACATCAACACCACGTTCATCCTGCGCATCCACAAGGCCATGCAGCCGGACCTGCGGCTGATCCTGGACAAGTAGGCCAGCAGGATCCTAAACCAGCAGGATCCGCAGTGGGGAACAGGGGAGTGGGGGCGCAGGGCCGGATTCTGGCCGGTTGGCATGTGTCGGGATCCATCTGTGCAGTCCGTGCACCTTATTTTCTGAGCTTTTTTGAACAGAGGATTTTTTCGAGCGGAGAACTTTTTCGAGCAGAGAACCATGGCCGAGATCTACGATGTGGAGCTGCGCAACGTCACCAAGAAGTTCGGCGACTTCACCGCGGTGAAGGACATCTCCCTGGGGGTGCACAAAGGGGAGTTTTTCTCCTTGCTGGGGCCCTCGGGCTGCGGCAAGACCACCAACCTGCGCATGATCGCCGGTTTCGAAGCGCCCACCAGCGGGGAGATCTTCCTGGATGGTCAGCCGGTGAGCCAGCTCCCGCCCTTCAAACGCAACGTGAACACCGTCTTCCAGAACTACGCCCTCTTCCCTCACCTGACCGTGGCCGAGAATGTGGCCTTCGGGCTGGAGATGAAGGGGCTGGGCAAGGACGAGATCCGCAAGCGGGTGGCGGACGCCCTGGAGATGGTGCGCCTGCCCGATTCCGGCGCCAAGAAGCCCCACCAGCTCTCCGGCGGCCAGCGCCAACGCATCGCCCTGGCCCGGGCCATCGTCAACCGGCCCCAGGTCCTGCTTCTGGACGAGCCCCTGGGCGCACTGGATCTGAAGCTGCGCAAGGCCATGCAGCTGGAGCTGAAGGAGCTGCAGCGCCAGCTGGGCATCACCTTCGTCTTCGTCACCCACGACCAGGAGGAGGCCCTGGTCATGAGCGACCGCATCGGGGTGATGAACCACGGGGAGCTGCTCCAGGTGGGCACGCCGGAGGAGATCTACGACCGGCCGGCCAACCGCTTCGTGGCCGATTTCATCGGGGACACCAACTTCCTGCCCTGCCGGGTCACGGAATGCCAGGGCGAAGTGGCCTGGGTGCAGGTGGGCCAGGGCATCCGGGTGAAGGCCGCCTGTGACCAGGCCGTCTCGGGGGAGCGGCAGGCCACCCTGGCCATCCGGCCGGAGAAGATCCACCTCCATCCTGCCGGGTCGGCTGGCGGCCAGGGGGAGGACGTCTTCCCCGGCCGCATCGAGGAGGCCGTCTTCATGGGGACGGACACCCGCTACGTGGTGGAGCTGGAGCCCGGCGTCCAGCTGGTGGTCCGCTACCAGAACGTGAACGCAGCCACGGAGCGCTTCCGGGAAGGGGAGACCGTGGCGGTGAGCTGGCGGCCGATCTCGGCCCGGGTCCTGTTGAGCTAGGAGGAAGCGCCCCATGACTGCCCGACGCAAATCCCTGCTGGCCATCCTCCTGGGCCCCGGCGCCTTCTGGATCGGTCTCTTCTTCCTCATCCCGCTGATTCTGGTGGTGGTCTACAGCTTCCTGGAGCGCCGCAGCGGCGGCGGTGTCCTCTGGCACTTCAGCCTGGACGCCTATATCAAGCTCTTCAGCCCCACCGGGGAGACCCTGATCAACGATTTCATGATGATCGTGCTCCGTTCCCTCTGGTGGGCGGCCCTCACCTCCTTCGTCTGCCTGATCATCGGCTACCCCCTGGCCTTCTTCATCGCCCTGCAGCCCCCCAGCCACCGGACGGCCTACCTTTTCTTCGTGCTCATCCCGTTCTGGACCAACTTCCTGGTCCGCACCTACGCCTGGAAGTTCATCCTCAACAACAACGGGCTGCTGAACAACTTGCTCCAGGCCCTGGGCATGAACCGCATCGCCCTGATCAACACCCCCACTGCGGTGCTCATCGGTCTGGTCTACGGCTCCCTGCCCTTCATGGTCCTGCCCCTCTACGCCTCCATCGAGAAGCTGGACTTCGACCTGGTGGAGGCGGCCCAGGATCTGGGCGCGAACTACGTGCGGGTCTTCAGCCGGGTGATCCTGCCCCTGACCATGCCCGGCATCGTGGCGGGGATCGTCCTGGTCTTCATCCCCGTGTCCGGCCAGTACATCGTGCCCACCATCCTGGGCGGGGGCAAGGTGGCCATGCTGGGCAACCTCCTGGCCCAACAGTTCGGTCCGGCCCTGAACTGGCCCTTCGGCTCGGCCATCGCGGTGGTCTTCATGGCCCTGCTGATGGTGGGGGTGATCTTCTACCTGCGGGGAGACGCCCGGGAAGAGGAGGTGGGGCTGTGACCGGCCATCGCGGTGGGATCCCAGGCTCGAAGCTGCTGCGCTGGGGCAAGCGCCTGCTCTGGGCCAACATGTTCTTCTCCTTCTTCTTCCTCTACGCGCCCATCATCATCCTGGTGGCCTTCTCCTTCAACGACTCCCGCCTGGGGGCCCGCTGGGCCGGCTTCACCCTGAAGTGGTACGGGCAGATGATGGAGAGCGAGGCCATCCGCGTCGCCGTGCGCAACAGCCTCTTCGTGGCCTTCGTCTCCACGGCCATCTCCACGGTCCTGGGCACCATGACCGCCATCGCCATGGAGCGCTTCCGCTTCCCCTTCCGCCGCACCTACGATGGCATCCTCTACCTGCCGGTGATCATCCCGGACATCGTCATGGCCATCTCCCTCCTGGCCTTCTTCTCCCTCTCCCTGGGCTGGATGAACAACCTCTTCGGCCTGCAGGGGAACAGCGCCCTGCGTCCTGGGCTGACCACGGTGATCATCGCCCACGTGGCCTTCAACATCTCCTTCGTGGCCATCGTGGTGCGCACCAGCCTGCGGGAGCTGGACCCGAACTTCGAGGAGGCGGCCCAGGATCTGGGGGCCAACGAATGGATCACCTTCCGGCGCATCATCCTGCCCTTGATCACGCCCGGGATCCTGGGGGGCGCGCTCCTGGCCTTCACCCTCTCCCTGGACGACTTCGTCATCACCTTCTTCACCACCGGGCCAGGGGGCACCACCCTGCCCATCGAGGTCTTTGGACGCATCCGTCGCTCCATCAGCCCGGAGATCAACGCCATCTCCACGGTGATGCTCCTGGCCTCCATGCTCCTGGTGGTGGTGTCCCAGTTCGTGCAACGTCGTGGCAGCACCAGCGTGTGAACCCGTCTTTCCGTTTTCCACATTTCATTTCAATTTCCTATCACTTCAATTTCCTGTCAGTTCAATTTCCTAGGAGGCGATCATGCAGCAACACGTTCAGCGTAAACATTGGTGGTTGGCCGGGCTCCTGGCCTTGATCCTGCTGGTGGCGGCCGGCTGCGCCGCGCCGGCCAGCGCCCCGGCCGAGACGAGCCAATCCACCGAGGCCGAGCAGCCCGCCGCGGAGGAGAAGGCCAGTGAGGAGGCCATGCCCGAGTCCGACCGCTGCGGCGACCGGGACAAGCTGGCCAGCGAGCTCCACTTCTTCAACTGGGCCGACTACATGGACGAGGAGATCATGGCCCAGTTCGAGGAGGAGTGTGGGGTGAAGGTGACCCAGGACATCTACTCCAGCAACGAGGAGCTCATCGCCAAGCTCCAGGCGGGGAACGCGGGCTACGACTTGGTCATCCCCTCGGACTACGCGGTGGAGATCCTGGCCACCAGTGGCCTGCTCCAGCCCCTGAACATGGAGAACATCCCCAACGTGGCCAACATCGACCCGAACCTCATGGGCATGTACTTCGATCCGGAGAACAAGTACAGCATCCCATACCAGTGGGGCACCACGGGCATCGGCTACAACATCACCGCCTACGAGGACTCGCCCCCGGACAGCTGGGCCTACCTCTTTGAGCCGGATCTGCTCTGCCCCCACAAGGGCTTCGCCTCCATGCTGGACGACGAGCGGGAGACCGTGGGCGCGGCCCTGAAGTACCTGGGCTACTCCTACAACGACACGGATCCGGAACACCACGCGGAGGCCCGGGATCTGCTCATCCGCCAGAAGGAATGCTTGGCCGGCTACAACTCGGACAACTTCAACCAGACCCTGGCCGCGGAAGAGGTGGTCATCGCCCACGCCTGGAGCGGCGGCACCGCCCTGGCCCGGGCCGAGAACCCCAACATCTTCTACGTGATCCCCAAGGAAGGCGGCTCCATCTGGATGGACAACATGGCCATCCCCGCGGACGCGCCCAACCCCTACACCGCGGAGGTCTTCATCAACTACCTGCTGGAGCCGGAGATCGGCGCTCAGTTGACCAACTACACCTACTACTTCACCCCCAACCTCAAGGCCCAGCCCCTGCTGGACCAGGAGTACTTCGATCTCCTGGAGAGCGGCGGCATGTTGGTGGACGACGAGGTCATGCAGCGCCTGGAGTGGATCAAGCGGGACGAGAACTCCATCATCTTCTCTGACACCTGGACCGCGGTGAAAGCCCGCTAGGCGCCGGCTGAAGGTCCGTCAGACCCCTCTTCCCCCACCCGCAACCGACCCCAGGGGAGGCGATGCACCCGTGTGGCCTCCCCTGGCTTTCTGCCTTTTCCAGCCATTCACGGGGGAGACCCATGGCACATCCAAGCGATTCCGGAACGGAGCTCCTGGCCCCCGTCTGGACCCACCTGACCACGGTCCAGCCGGTGTGGGCCGAGGGCGTCTACCTCTACGACGCGGCGGACAACCGCTACCTGGACTTCACCTCGGGCATCGGCGTGGTCAACACCGGCCACCGGCATCCCCGGGTGGTCCAGGCCATCCAGGAGCAGGCCGAACGCCTCATCTTCGGCCAGATGAACATCGTCATCCCGCCCTCCACGGTGGCCCTGGCCCAGAAGCTGAACCAGGTTACCCCGCCCAGCATCGACCGCTTCTTCTTCTCCAACAGCGGCGCGGAGGCGGTGGAGGCCGCGGTGAAGCTGGCCCGCATGGCCACAGGGCGGCGCAACATCATCGTCTTCCAGGGCAGCTTCCATGGCCGCACCCACCAGGCCATGGCCATGACCACCTCCAAGTACATCTACCGCTACAACTACCAGCCCCTGCCCGGCGGCATCTTCGTGGCCCCCTTCCCCTACGCCTACCGCTACGGCTGGGACGAGGAGCGGACCACCGCCTTCTGCCTGGATGAGCTGGACATGCTCCTGCACAGCCAGACCGCGCCGGACGAGGTGGCGGCCATGGTCATCGAGCCGGTGCTGGGGGAGGGGGGCTACGTCCCCGCCCTGCCGGCCTTCCTGCAGGGGCTGCGTCGCCTCTGCGACGAGCACGGCATCCTCCTGGCAGTGGACGAGGTCCAGTCCGGCTTCGGACGCACAGGCCAGTTCTTCGCCTACCAGCACGCGGGCATCGAGCCGGACATCATCATCATGGCCAAGGGGTTGGGCAGCGGCATGCCCATCTCCGGCATCGCCTCCCGGGCGGAGCTCATGGCCCGCTGGCGGCCTGGCACCCACGGCGGCACCTACGGCGGGGGCAACGCCCTGGCCACCGCGGCGGCCGCAGCCACGGTGGACGTGATCCTGGAGGAAGGGCTGGTGGAGAACGCTCGGGAGCGGGGCGCTCAGCTCCTGGAT
>WGCB01000119.1 GCA_015494005.1 Caldilineaceae bacterium | reverse complement strand
GGGTCCCTCTGGGCAGATCCGGTACGGGCGGATTGCGCCGGTCACACCGCCGCCAGACAGAACATGCGGCGCCTCCCCTCCACAGGAACTCACTGCCTGCCCAAAAACAGGTATGCTACAAGGCAAGAACGATCTGTGGCCAGAGGGCGCCGCAACAAAAACGACGTATGTGCGAAAGAGCGCTCGCTGCAATCGGTTCAGCCGCTACACAAAGTCCGCCGCACCTTTCCGTGGATCACGTGGCTCCACCCAAGGGATGGCCCACGGCAACACAGGCTCCGAACCGGGGGACCGGGCAATGGGGCCGGAAACGGGGGGCTGGATCAGCGCCGGCCGAAGTGGGCAAACGCCCGGTTGGCCTCCGCCATGCGATGGACCTCCTCCCGCCGGCGGACCGTCTTGCTGTCTCCCCGAGCGGTGTCCATCAGCTCGCCCGCCAGTCGGACAGCCATGTTACGGCCGCCCCGGTCCCGGGCAAAGCTGATCAGCCAACGCATAGCCAGGGCCTGGCGGCGATCGGCCCGGATCTCCACCGGCACCTGGTAGGTTGCGCCACCGACCCGGCGCGGCTTCACCTCCACAAGCGGCGTAGCGTTCTTCAACGCCTCCTCAAACACCTCCAGAGGAGGCCGGCCGGTCCGCTCAGCGATGATGTCGAAGGCCTGGTAGACAATCCGAGAAGCCAGGCTCTTCTTGCCTCGCTCCATCACGTTGTTGATGAATTTGGCCACGACTTCGCTGTTGTAACGCGGGTCCGGCGTCACAGGACGACGCTCTGGCCGATTTCTTCGCGGCATATCCTTCTCTCCATACAGGTGACCGTCGCCATCGCCTCAGGAGGGCTATCCCCCGCCTGGCCGATGGCGATGCGGAAATTCGGTTACTTGGGTCGCTTGGTGCCGTACTTGCTGCGGCTCCGCTTGCGCGCATCCACGCCCTGGCTGTCCAGAGCGCCACGCACGATGTGGTAGCGCACGCCGGGCAGGTCCTTGACACGGCCGCCCCGCACCAGAACCACACTGTGCTCCTGCAGATTGTGGCCTTCACCTGGGATGTAGGCCGTCACCTCGATGCCATTGGTCAAGCGCACCCGGGCCACCTTGCGCAACGCCGAGTTCGGCTTCTTGGGCGTGGTGGTCCGCACCTGGGTGCAGACGCCGCGCTTCTGAGGGTTGCCCTTCTTCACCCGACGGGTCTTGCCCGTCAGCGTGTTCTGGGTGAACTGCAGCGCAGGAGCGGTTTCTTTCTTGGGCTTGGACTTGCGACCCTTACGAACCAGTTGATTGATGGTCGGCAACAGATTCCTCCGTCTTTCTCAGCGGTTGGTTGATTCCGTCCAGCAGAACAAAACTGCGCTAATAATCGCTTCGAGCCTCGTTTCTCAGGCTTTGGTCCCAGAGAAAACAAGGTGTGCGCCACTCGGGCCCACAATCGCAAATTGTAGCACAGCGGCTTCCTTCAGGTCAAATTTGAGCCTGTCTAAAACAAGCAGGATTCCATCCGCTATCCCGCGGAGATTTTCTTCCTCGCGCTGGGCAATCCCCCGGAGCAAAGGCCAGGAAATGCGAAAGGGGCAGCGTTCCAGGAACGCCGCCCCCCTTGGAAAGCAGAATCCGCGCCGGATCGCCCGACGGGTCAGGAGAGATCCACGTCGATCTCGTCCCGATCCTCCTTGACCAGGGCATCGAAGTCGATCTCCGGTTCTTCCCCGTCTTCTTCCACCCCGGGGAAGCCCATCAGCCCCAGAGCCCCTGACTCTATCTCTGCCAGGTCGGCGATCTCGGCCAGGTCCAACTCCTCGTCCTCCAGGTCCAGTTCGATCTCCTCGAACTCTTCCTCGTCGGCCTTGGCGGCCAGGGCGATGGCCTCGGCCTTCTCCTCCTCCCAGCGGCGGCGAGCCCGGAAGCCCGTCCCCACCGGGATCAGCTTGCCGATGATCACGTTCTCCTTCAGGCCTCGGAGTTCGTCCCGCTGCCCTCGAATCGCCGCCTCGGTCAGCACCCGGGTGGTCTCCTGGAAGCTGGCCGCCGCCAGGAAGCTCTCGGTGTTCAGGGCCGCCTTGGTCAGGCCCAGCACCACCGGCTCCGCCTTGGCAGGCCGACCGCCCTTGGCCACCACCGCGTTGTTCACATCCTGGAAGTGGAAGCGGTCCACCAGCTCCCCGGGCAGGAACTCCGTGTCCCCGGTGGCTCGCACCATGACTCGGCGCAGCATCTGGCGCAGGATCACCTCGATGTGCTTGTCGTGGATGTTCACACCCTGGCTGCGGTAGACCTGCTGCACCTGCTCCAGCAGGTAGAGCTGACAGGCCTCCTGCCCCTGGATGCGCAGGATCTCCTTGGGATTCTTGGAGCCCTCGGTCAGCTGGTCGCCGGCCCGCACCGTGTCGCCCTTGACCACCCGCAGGCGAGCATTGGCCGGGATGTCTGTCTCCCAGACCTGCTTCTCCTCTCGCCGCACGATGAGGACGGTCTGGTCGCCCTCCTCTTCCACGTAGATCTCGCCTTCCATGCCGGCAACGATGACCTCGTCCTCGTTGTCCGGGTTCCGGGCCACCACCGTGTCCTCCTGGACCCGGTCGCCGTTGGTCACCAGGACCTCGTAGCCCTCGGGCACGGGGATCTCCCGCCGCTTGACCTCCGCATGGGTGATGCGCAGCTTGCGCTGGTCCCCTTCCCAGTAGATGTCCACGATGCCGTCGATCTCGGCGATGACCGCCTCGCCCTTGGGCGTGCGCACCTCGAAGAGCTCCTCCACCCGGGGCAGACCCTGGGTGATGTCCTCGCTGCCAGCCACGCCGCCGGTGTGGAAGGTGCGTAGGGTCAGCTGGGTGCCCGGCTCGCCGATGGACTGGGCGGCGATGATGCCCACCGCCTCGCCCAGGCGGATGAGGCCGCCTCGGGCCAGGTCCTCACCGTAGCACTTGCGGCAGAGCCCGAAGCGAGTCTCGCAGGTCATGGCGCTGAAGACGTAGGCCCGGGTGATGCCGTGACGTTCGATGGTGTTCAGGGCCGCGTCGTCCAGCAGGGTGTTCTTCTCCAGGACCACCTCGCCGCTGTGGGGATCCGTCAGATCCGCGGCCAGGACTCGGCCAGCGATGCGGTCGGTGAACTTCTCGCCCATGGACTAGGCCTGCTCCTCGTCCACCCAAATGCCGGCAGTGGTGCCGCAGTCCTCTTCCGTGATGATCACATCCTGGGCCACGTCCACCAGACGGCGGGTCAGGTAGCCGGCGTCCGCGGTGCGCAGGGCCGTGTCGGCCAGGCCTTTGCGGGCGCCGTGGGTGCTCAGGAAGTACTCCAGAGCGGTGAGCCCCTCCCGGAAGTTAGAACGGATGGGCAAGGGGATGATGCGGCCGTTGGGATCGGCCATGAGGCCACGCATCCCCGCCAGCTGGCGCACCGTGTTGATCCCGCCCTTGGTGGAGCCGGATTGGGCCATGGCGCCCAGCCCTTCGGCCGGGTTCAGCAGCTTGCGCACCGCCTCGGTCACCTCGTCCGTGGCCCGGGTCCAGAGCTCCACGATCTTGTTGTAGAGCTCCTCCTCTGTGATGAGGCCCCGGCGGTACTGCTGCTCCGCCTTCTCCACCTCCTTGGCGGTGCGCTCCAGGATCTCCTGCTTCTCTTCCGGCACCTGGATGTCGCTCACCGCGATGGTGATGCCCGACTGGGTGGCGTACTTGAAGCCCAGGTCCTTGATGTTGTCCACGGTGACGGCCGTCACCTCCCGGCCCATGTGCTTGTAGCAGCGCTCCACCACCTGGTTGACCGCCTTCTTGTCCAGCAGCTCGTTGACGAACCAGAGCTCCTCCGGCAGGGCCTGGTTGAAGATGATGCGCCCCACCGTGGTGCGGATGATGCGGTCCTTGGGCCAGTTGGCGCCCAGCAGCCCCTTCTTGCGCAGGGCCTCCCGCACCTCCTCCATGGCCGCCCGGCCGAAGCCGCTGATCTGCTGGATCATCTTGCTCTCGCCCTGGACGAAGATGTCCATGAGCTCGCCGATGAAGCGCAGACCGTGGCCAGCAAGGGCTGCCTTCACCCGGTCGCTCACTTCCAGTTCGTCGATGGGAATCTGGTCGTACTTGGAGGTGAAGTGGATGCGGATGGGCTGGCGCAGACGAATCTGCCCCACGCCGTAGACGAACTCCGCCTCCTCCATGTCCGCGAAGAGGGGCAGCTCCTCGTCCGGTTTGTCCGGGTCCTCGTCGATGGTCAGGTAGTAGACGCCCATGACCATGTCCTTGGAGGGGCCGACGATGGGCTCGCCGCTGCTGGGCTTGAGCAGGTTCTGGCTGGAAAGCATGAGCGTCCGGGCTTCCTCCACGGCCTGCTTGCTCAAGGGCACGTGGACCGCCATCTGGTCACCGTCGAAGTCCGCGTTGAAGGCGGCGCAGACCAGGGGGTGCAAGTGGATGGCGCTGCCCTCCACCAGGAGCACCTCGAAGGCCTGGATACCCAGGCGGTGCAGGGTGGGGGCCCGGTTCAGGAGCACCGGCCGCTCGTGGCAGATCTCCTCCAGCACGTCCCAGACCTCGGGGCTGGAGCGATCCACCATGCGCTTGGCGCTCTTGATGTTGTGGGCGTAGTTGTACTCCACCAGGCGGCGCATGACGAAGGGCTTGAAGAGCTCCAGGGCCATCTTCTTGGGCAGGCCACACTGGTGCAGCTTCAGATCCGCCCCCACCACGATGACCGAGCGGCCGGAGTAGTCCACCCGCTTGCCCAGCAGGTTGCGGCGGAAGCGCCCCTGCTTGCCCTTGAGCATGTCGCTCAGGCTCTTGAGCTTGCGCTTGCCGCTGCGGCTGACCGCCCGGCCCCGCCGGCCGTTGTCGATGAGGCTGTCCACGGCCTCTTGGAGCATGCGCTTCTCGTTGCGCACGATCACATCCGGCGCGCCCAGCTCCAGGAGCCGCTTGAGCCGGTTGTTGCGGTTGATCACCCGCCGGTAGAGGTCGTTCAGGTCACTGGTGGCGAAGCGGCCGCCGTCCAGCTGCACCATGGGCCGCAGATCCGGCGGGATCACCGGCAGGGCGGAGAGGATCATCCATTCCGGGCGGTTGCCGCTCTTGCGGAAGTTCTCCACCACCCGTAGCCGCTTGGCCGCCTTCTTGCGCCGCTGCTTGCTCCGGGTGGTGCGGATCTCCCGGCGCAGCTCCTTGGCCAACTTGTCCAGATCCAGCTTGGCCACCACGTCCCGGATGGCCTCCGCGCCCATGGCCGCGCTGAAGACGTTGCCCCAGCGGCTGGAGAGATCCCGGTAGCGGCTCTCTGTCAGGAGCTGCTGCTCCTGGAGGTTCTTCAGCTCCTCCAGGTCCCGCTCCATGTCCTGCTTCAGCCGCTCCTTGCGCTCCTCCAGCCCTTCCCGCAGGGCCTGGATCTCCGCCTCGATCTCGCCGCGGATGTGGTCCCGCTTGGCGGCGATGAGCGTGGTGATGTCGGCCTTCTCCTCGTCGGACTCGGCCTGGAGCTGGTTCAGGCGCTCCTGCACGAAATCGTTGATCCGCTCCTCGTGCTCCGGTGTGATGGTCTCGTTGGCGGCCACCACAGGCGTCTCCACCCAGGAGAGCCGCTGCTCTTCCCCGGCCTTCTGGCCCACGTGGGTGTGCAGCCAGAGCTGGAGTTTCTGGGCCTGGGTGATGGCCTCGGTGGAGAGCTGGTTGATGCGCTCGTTCAGCTTGTCGATCTCCGCCTGCTCTTCCGCGTCCAGGGCGGCCAGCTGCTCCTCCAGCTTCTTCTCCAGCTCCTCGATGGCCTCGTTGATCTGGTTCTCGATGCGGGTCAGGCGCATCTCCAGCTCCCGCTCGTGGCGCTGGATGGCCCGGCTGCGGGCGTCCTCGTTCACGTCCGTGATGATGTACTGGGCGAAGTAGAGGACCCGCTCCAGGT
>WGCB01000118.1 GCA_015494005.1 Caldilineaceae bacterium | reverse complement strand
CGCTGGAGGAGGGCCGCTGGGACCATCCATCATGCCCCGTCCCATCATCCCCGGGCCCATGCCCCGGCGGATCCGCCACCGTCAGCTACAGCCGGGACGTGCAGCCCATCTTCGACCAGAACTGCGTGGTCTGCCACGGAGGCTCCGCCGGTCTCTGGCTGGACTCCTACGAGCGGGTGATGGCCGGCAGCGAGCGGGGCCCGGTGGTCGTCCCCGGGGACCCGGAGGCCAGCGAGCTCTACCGGCGCATCACCGGGGCCAGCCAGCCCTCCATGCCCCTGGGCCAGCCGCCCCTGCCCCCGCAGGAGATCGAGACCATCCGCCGCTGGATCGCGGAAGGCGCGCCCAAGAACTGAGCTTGGGCCTGGACACACATGACAGGCATGCTATGACCACAACCATTGCCATCATCGAGGACGATCTCCAGATCCGCCGGGTGGTGGAAGGCTACCTGACCCAGGCCGGTTACCGGGTCCTCACGGCAGGGGACGGCGTCACCGGCCTGGCCCTGGTCCAGCAGGAGAAGCCGGCCCTCCTGGTGCTGGATCTCATGCTGCCCGGGATGGACGGCCTGGAGATCTGCCGCCGCCTGCGGTCCAGCACCGACCCCACCCTGGCCAACACCTACATCATCATGCTCACCGCCCGGGTGGAGGAGACGGACCGGGTGGTGGGGCTGGAGCTGGGCGCGGACGACTACGTGACCAAGCCCTTCAGCCCCCGGGAGCTGGTGGCCCGGATCCGGGCCGCGCTGCGCCGCCTGGGCCCGCCGGAGCAGATGGGCTCCACGCAGGTCCTCCAGGCCGGGGAGCTGCGCCTGGACCCGGTCTACCGCACGGTGACCCTGGCCGGGCAGCCGGTGGATCTGACCGCCACCGAGTTCGAGCTGCTCCACCACTTCATGCGCCACCCTGGCCGACCCTTCACCCGGGCCCAGCTCCTGGACGTGACCCAGGACGACGCGGTGGGGGATGTCTCCGCCTACCAGCGCACCATCGATGTCCACGTGAAGAACATCCGCCACAAGCTGGGGGACTCCGGGCGCAACAGCCGCTTCATCGAGACGGTCCACGGGGTGGGCTACCGGTTCGTGCCCCGAGTGACCCAGGAAACGGGAGCCAGCACACCATGATGGAGCGTCTGTGGGTCAAACTGACCGGCGCCTTCGCCCTGGTCATCCTGGCCGGCGTGGCGGTCACCGTGGTCCTGGCCCGCCAGGGCGCGGCCACCCAGTTCTCCCATTTCATGCTGGGCAACCAGATGCTGCGCCCGGAGAACCTGCAGGAGGTGCTGGCCGACTACTACCAGCATGCCGGCAGCTGGGAGGAGGCAGACGCCTACCTGGATCAGATCGTCCTGGCCGCCTCCAGCGGGGGCATGATGAGCGGCATGATGGGGGAGATGATGGGCATCTACCAGAGCCGCATCCGGGTGGTGGATCCCCGGGGCGTGGTGGTGGCGGACACGGAGGGCTCGCCCGGCGAGACCCTGCTGCCCGTGCTGGTGGAGCGGGGCTGGCCCGTCACCGTGGACGGCCAGCAGGTGGGCACCCTGATCATCGATGGGGTGATGATGCAGATGGACAACGGCCAGGCCCAGAGTCTGCTGGCCGGGGTGACCCGGGCCGTGCTCATCGCCGGGCTCATCGCTGGCCTGGTGGCGCTGATCCTGGCCGCGCTGCTCATTCGTCAGATCACCCGCCCCCTCACCGCGCTGAGCCTGGCTTCCCGGCGCATCGCCCAGGGGGACCTGACCGCCCGGGTGCCGGTCTACCGGCGGGACGAGCTGGGCCAGGTGGCCAGCACCTTCAACCAGATGGTCGCGGCCCTGCAGAGCCAGGAGAACCTGCGCCGCCAGCTGGTGGCGGACGTGGCCCACGAGCTGCGCACTCCCCTCAGCGGCATCCAGGGGACGGTGGAGGCCCTCCAGGACGGCGTCTTCCCCTTGACGCCGGAGAACCTGACCCCCATCCACCAGCAGGTGACCATGCTCAACCGCCTGGTGGAGGACCTGCGCACCCTGGCTCAGGCCGAGTCGGGCCAGCTGACCCTGGAACGGGGGCCCCTCTCCTTGGAGGAGCTGGCCGCGGCCCAGGTGGCGGCTCACCTGCCCAGGGCCCAGCAGGAGGGGGTGGAGCTGCGCCTGCACGTGTCCGGTCCGCTGCCCCTGGTCTGGGGGGATGGCCAGCGCCTGGCCCAGGTATTGGGCAACCTGCTGGCCAATGCCCTGCGCCACACCCCGTCCGGCGGCCAGGTGCAAGTCCGCCTGCGGCCTGTTGGCGACGGGGTGGAGCTGGCGGTCCTGGACACGGGCGAGGGCATCCCCGCCCCGGACCTGCCCCACATTTTCGATCGCTTCTACCGGGGTGACCGCTCCCGGAGCCGGGCCACCGGCGGCAGCGGCCTGGGCCTCTCCATCGCCCGCCAGCTGGTGGAAGCTCACGGCGGCCGCATCTGGGCCGAGAGCCCTCCCCCCGGCCAGGATCGGGGCAGTGGCTTCTACGTCTGGCTGCCCAGGAGCCAGAAACCCGACCGAAGGATCGACCAACGCGTCTCCCGCAACGGCATCGAGGAACAGACAGGGGGTGAAGGATGAACACGGAATCCAAGCCTGCCACAAAGCCAGCGGCGCCCATCGACGAACGGGCCACCCGACATGCCCGCAGCCGCTACAACGCCATCGCCCCCATCTACGACCTGATGGAAGGGCTGGTGGAGCAGGGGCCCAAGGTGCTGGAGCTGGGCGTGGGCACGGGCAAGAACATCCCCCACTACCCGCCCCAGGTGGAGGTCGTCGGGGTGGATCTGTCCGAGCGGATGCTGGAGCGGGCCCGCAAGGTGGCCGCTGAGCACCCGGACAAACGGGTGACCCTCCTGCAGATGGACGCCCAGCAGCTGGACTTCCCGGACGAGGCCTTCGACGAGGTGGTCTCCACCTTCGTCTTCTGCTCGGTGCCGGACCCGGTGCTGGGCCTGCAGGAGGCCCTGCGGGTGACCAAGCCCGGCGGCCGGCTGCTCATGCTGGAGCACATGCTGGCGGATCCACCCTGGCTGGCCCGGCCCATGCAGCTGCTGGACCCGCTGGTCTACTGGCTCATCGGCGTCCACATCGCCCGGCGCACAGTGGAGAACGTCCAGAAGGCCGGCTGGCAGATCGAACGTGTGACTCCCCTGAGTTTCGGCAACATCTTTCGACGGATCGAGGCCCGCAAAGCCTGAATGCCAGGCCGCTCGGGAGGCCCATCCGACGTCCCGCGGCCTGAATTTTCGTAGCCCTTCACGAGGAGGAGAGCATGAGCGAACATGGAAAGGAACCCGTGGCCCATCCCGGCGGCGGGGACGGACATCCCGGTCTCGGGGAGGCCACGCACCCGGCAGAGCACGCCACCCATCCCGGGCACGA
>WGCB01000117.1 GCA_015494005.1 Caldilineaceae bacterium | reverse complement strand
CTGCTGGTGGACACCAACCTGGCCCGCGTGGCCGCGCCGGGTGGCATTGATTTGCCCCCCCGCTTCACCTACCCCCAAGATGCCGTGGCCCAGTTGGAGAAGAGCGTGGCCTTCTACGAGGAACTGTTTGGGCGCAAGCCGCGCGGCCTCTGGCCGGCCGAGGGCGCTGTGGCCCAAGCTATCATTCCGATGGTGGCCCAGGCCGGCTTCGTCTGGATGGCCAGCGACGAGGAGGTGTTGGCCCGCAGCCTGGACAAGCCGACCATCGTCCGCGACACCCAGGGCAACGTGCGGGAACCGCAGGTGCTCTACCGGCCCTACATCGCTCACACGAGCGACTGGCAGGTCTACGTGGTCTTTCGGGACAAGGTCCTCAGCGACAAGGTGGGCTTCACCTACAGCGGGGTGCCGGGCGACGTGGCCGCAAAGGACTTCGTGCGGCGCCTGCTGCGCGCCCGCGAAACATTGCTCGAACAGGGCGCAGAAGGCCCCTTCCTGCTGAGCGTGATCTTGGACGGGGAGAACGCCTGGGAGCACTACCCCAACGACGGCAAGGAGTTCCTGAACAACCTCTACCGCCTCCTGGAGGAGGAGCAGGCCAAGGGCACCATCCGCACGGTGACGCCCAGCCAGTTCATCCAGATGCACCCGGAGCAGCCGGTCATCGACGAGCTCTGGGCCGGGAGCTGGGTCAGCCCGGACTTCCTCACCTGGATCGGCGAGGAGGAGGAGAACCGGGCCTGGGACGTCCTGAACCAGGTGCGCACCTTCGTGGCCCGGCAGCAGCGCAACCTGGACGAGGAGACCCTGGCCCAGGTCATGGAGGCCGTCTACACCGCGGAGGGCAGCGACTGGTTCTGGTGGTACGGTGCGGACCAGAACAGTGGCGACGATGCCAGCTTCGACCGCCAGTTCCGCCTCACCCTGCAGCGGGTCTACCAGATCATGGGCAAGCCTGTGCCCACCTTCCTGAAGGTGCCCATCATCCCAGAGCAGCCCCAGCCTCCGGCCGCCAGCCAGTCCGGCCCGGTGACGCCGGAGATCGACGGCCAGGTCCAGGAGGGCGAGTGGGAGAACGCCGGCTACTACCAGGAGGAGGGGGGCGTCCAGGCCGGGCCGGACCAGGTGGTGGATCGCCTCTGGTACGGCTTCGACGCCCAGGCCCTCTACCTGCGCCTGGACGGTCGCCGGGCCTGGCAGGAGGTGAGTGACGACCTGCGGGTGGGCTTCTACCTCACCCGGCCCGGCAGCGGGGACGTGGCCTTCTTCAGCCGCATCTCCCAGCTCCGGGGAGACGACGAGGGCACCCTCCTGGGCTTCGGGGCCAACATCCTGGCCGAGGTGGCCATCCGCCCGGACGGGGCCCAGGCCACCCTCTACGCGGTGCAGGACGGGGAGTTCCAGCCCGTGGCCGAGCTGCCCGCGGCCGTCTCCGGTGACGTGCTGGAGCTGGCCCTGCCCTACCAGGAGCTGGGCAAACCGGCCGCGGGGGACATCTTCAAGCTGCGGGTGGTGGTCAGCGAGGACGAACAGCGGGACATGCAGGTGGTCCCCAAGGAGGGGCCGGCCCAGCTCATCGCCCCGGACCTGGGCCTGACCACGCCCATCCTCACGGTCCAGGATCCCGAGGGGGACGACCACGGGCCGGGCAGCTACACCTACCCCCTGGACCCGGTCTTCAAGGCCCGGGCCTACGACCTGACCGAGTTCCACGTGGCCGAGGACGAAGCCAACCTGATCTTCCGCTTCACCTTCGCCGGCCCCTTGAACAACGACTGGGGCGCGCCCAACGGCATGGGCATCCACACCCTGGATGTCTACATCGACGCGGACGGGCCGGAGCACGGCGCCCGCAAGCTCCTCCCCGGCCGCAACGCCGCCCTCACCCCGGACCACGCCTGGGATGTGGCCATCTGGGCCGAGGGCTGGACCCCCGGCGTCTACGGCCCGCCCCCGGACGAGGCCTCCGAGCCGGTAAAGCTGGGCGGCGTGGAGGCCCTGAACATCGTCAGCGACCCGGGCCAGCACCGCATCACCATCCGGGTGCCCAAGCAGGTCCTGGCCCAGGCCCTGGGCGTGGACGCGGACCAGCTGGATCCCAGCCAGTGGAGCTACCTGGGCGTGGTCCTCAGCCAGGAGGGCTTCCCCTCCAGCGGCGTCTGGCGGGTGCGGGACGTGAACGTCAAGGCGGAGCAGTGGCGTCTGGGTGGCGCGCCCCCGAACAGCAACATCCACCCCCGGATCCTGGACGTGGCCTACCCTGAGGACTTCCCAGTGAGCCAGGAGGAGGCCCTGGGCCGCTTCACCCCCCGCATGGTCCCGCCCCAGGAGCTGGCCCAGCTGCCACCGGACGAATTCGCCCAGCTGCCCATGCTCAGCCCCTAGCCTGGGGCCAGGTCGTGATGCAGGACTTCATCTTCGGCGGCATCGAGGCGGACGACCGCCAGCTCCTGGCCACGGAGCGGGCCCGCTGGCAGGGGATCCGCCACCTGCAGCGCATCCACCCCCTGGACCCTGAGCCGGGCCAGCCCGTGGGCATCCGGGTGACCGTGGGCCAGGGCGTCCACGTGGATCGGGTGGCGGCCTACGTGACCAGCGACGGCTCGGACCCGGCGGGGGAGCGGGGCGTGGCGCAACGGGGCCAGGCCATCCCCCTGCGGCGGACGGCCATCCGCTGGCAGCCCCTCATCTGGGGCTACGTGGAGGAGTGGCAGGGGGCGCTCCCGGGCCAGCCGGAGGGCACCCTGGTCCAGTATCGCATCCAGGGCTGGCATAGCCAGATCCCCGGGCCGGGCCACTGGAGCCGGGAGCCCAACATGGAGGGCGTGCCCGAGCTCCCCGCCCTCTACGGCTACCATGTGGGCCGGCACCGGACACCGGCCTGGGCCCAGGAGGCGGTCCTCTACCAGATCTTCGTGGACCGCTTCGCCCGAGGGCCCCAGGGCGCGCCGGTCCACGACGGCTGGCTGGCCCCGAAGCAGCTGAACCGCTTCCTGGGCGGGGACCTGCAGGGCATCACCGCCCGGCTGGACTACCTGGCCGAGCTGGGGGTGACGGCCCTCTGGCTCAGCCCCATCTTCGCCACCTCCTCCTACCACGGCTACGACACGGTGGACTTCTACGACGTGGATCCCCGCTTCGGGACCAAGGCGGATCTGCGGCGGCTGGTCCAGGAGGCCCACGCCCGGGGCCTGCGGGTGCTCCTGGACTTCGTGGCCAACCACGTAAGCCGGGACTTTCCCCCCTTCCAGGAGGCCCTCCGGGACCCGGCCTCCCCCTACCGGGCCTGGTTCCACTTCCACCCGGACTACAAGCACGGCTACCGCTGCTTCTTCGACGTGGCCAGCATGCCCTGGCTCAACACGGACCACCCTCAGGTGAGCCGCTTCCTGGTGGACGCGGCCCGCTACTGGCTCACCGAGTTCCAGGTGGACGGCTACCGGCTGGACTACGCGGCCGGGCCCAGCCACCGTTTCTGGAGCCAGTTCCGGGCCGGCTGCAAGGAGGCCGCGCCGGACTGCTGGCTCTTCGGGGAGGTGACCCGGGCCGGGGACGATCTGCGCCGCTACGTGGGACGGCTGGACGGCTGCCTGGACTTCGCCTTTGCCCGGGCCGTGCGCCACCTCTGCGCCCAGGCCCCGCCGACCATCTCCCTGACCGACTTCGCCGCCTTCCAGGAGCGGGAACCGGCCTTCTTCCCGGCGGACTTCCTGCGCCCGGCCTTCCTGGACAACCACGACATGAACCGCTTCCTCTGGCTGGCGGGGGGCGACAAACGGCGGTTGCGCCTGGCCGGGGGACTTCTCTTCACCCTGGCCGGGCCGCCCATCCTCTACTACGGCACGGAGGTGGGCCTCTCCCAGCCTCGGGCCAAGGCCCCCCACCAGGAGGAGGCCCGCCATCCCATGCCCTGGGGCTCGGCCCAGGACCGGGCACTCCGGGCCTACTTCCAGCGCCTGATCCACATCCGCCGGGGCCATGCCGCCCTGACCCAGGGGGATCGGCGCACTCTGGCCCTGGATCCAGCCCAGGGAACCTGGCTGTTCCAGCGCCAGGCCGGCCCGGATCGGCTGCTGGTGGCGGTGAACGTCAGCCCGGAGGAGCGACGAGTGGAGCTACCCGGCCCCGCCTTCACCGAGCTGCTCTCCGGCCAGGCAGCAGGGAATCACCTGGCCCTGGAGCCCCTGAGCCTCCGCATCCTCCAGCCCCAGGAGGGGCCCAGCTGAGGGCTGGAGCGGTCAGCCGGCCTTGCGACAGCCCCAGCGCTCGCCCCCATCCACGGTGAGCACATCCCCGGTGACGTAGTCCGCCTCCACCAGGTAGGCCACCGCCCGGGCCACGTCCTCCGGGCTGCCCCAGCGGTTGAGCAGGGTGCGAGCCGCGGTCCGGGCCAGCTTCTCCGGGCCGTAGTCCGGGGGTGGCAGCACGGGCCCCGGCGCCACCGCGTTGACCCGCACCGTGGGGGCCAGCTCCAGGGCCATCTGCCGGGTCATGGCCAGGAGGGCGGCCTTGCTCACCCCGTGGGCCATGAAGCCGGGCCAGGGCTGCCAGGCGGAGAGGTCCACGATGTTGACCACCAGGCCCTCGCCCCGCTCCAGCATGCCCGGGGTCAGCTCGTTGCTCACGTAGAAGGCCCCGTCGATGGTGACCCGGGTCACCCGCTGCCAGGGGCCCAGATCGTCCGTGGGGAAGGGGTGTTTCTCGAAGAGGCTGGCCGCGTTGACCAGGATGTCCACGCCGCCGAAGTGTTGGCGGACGGCGGCGGCCATGGCCCGGACCGACGCCAGCTCCGCCACGTCGCACTGGACGGCCAGGGCCTGCACGCCCAGCTCCTGGGCCTGGGCCACGGTCTCCCGGGCCGCGTCCTGGGAGGAGCGGTAGTTCACCACCACGTTGGCACCGCTGCGGGCCAGCATCAAGGTGATGGCTTTACCCACCCGGTGCGCGCCTCCGGTGACCAGGGCAGTTTTTCCTCGCGGATCCATGGGTTTCTCCTTTCCTGTGGCGGGGGAGTGGGGTGATGGCTGGGTGACACGATGGGGTGAAAGAAAAAGCCACGACGGCGGGTCGTGGCTTGATTTCTCTCTTGGGGCCTGCTCGGCTTTACTTCTGGACCGTCTCCAGGGTGCGGGCGATGATCTCTTCCTGGATGTG